>CAYWKA010000004.1:26798-37397 GCA_964459265.1 uncultured Candidatus Saccharibacteria bacterium | reverse complement strand
CAATCCTCATCCCAAGCTCTTTCGTCCCCACCCCTTGTTTTTCGCCGAAATGGCGATTTTTTATTAAGACGGACAAACATAAAAAAAAGAAAAAGAGGCGCCGATTATCGGCGCCTCTTTTTCACCAAATAAACGGGTTACTACTTCTTCAGCATTTTTGGTATTGGGACTCCCATTTTTCCAAGATTATTCAGAATTGAGCCAATTAAGGCAAGCACAATCAACCAATAAGCAATCTTTACAACAATTCCCAAAGAGGGCAGGGCCTGACCGACCATTACTAAAACAACGAAACCAAGAACATATGATAAGACACTTTTTTTCATAAAACCAGCCAGCTTTCCCAAGACAAATTCTTTTTTCAAAAATGCGCCAATCACTCCTAAAATTACATCGATCCCTATTAAAACAACAATTATTTTGATTCCCGAAGCAGTAAGAAGAATTAAAAGCTCAGACATATTTTGTTTTTATTTAAAAGAGGTTACTTCGACCTTTCTCCTCAAAGCGAGGGTATTTCTTCATTATAAGTCCAATTCGTCCCAGCAACAATAGTCGCCCAAAGGGCAATTTTTTGTTAGAATAAATCAAAAGGTCATAAATATAATAAATAAGAAATAAAAAAAATGGGTAAGGGGTGGCAAAATGAAAAAAGATTTTACAGAAAGTTAAAGAAGAGAGGAATTAAGCCAAAAAGGAAGAAAAAGAAATAATCAAAATGCGGTTTTTAAATTATTCTAACGTAATAGACCCTTTATTAAAGGGCCTTAGAATTTTTATAGTCAAGTTCGCTGATATTAAAGCAGGGGATAGGGTATTGGATGTTTGTTGCGGAACAGGAGACCAAGCATTCCATTATGCTAAAACGGGCGCCATTGCTTACGGAATAGATTTAAATCCCGATATGATTGAAGTAGCTGAAAAGAATAAGAAAAAGCTGGGATTGGTCGATGAACTTTATTCATCTTCAGGCTACGCTAACGCTCGCCTGGATAATGTTTCCTTTCAAGTCGCTGACGCCAAGAACTTACCTTTTAAAGATAATTTCTTTGATTGTGCTTCTGTTTCTTTTGGCCTTCACGAAAAAGAACGCCAAGCGAGAAATGAAATAATTTCTGAGATGAAAAGAGCGGTAAAGAAAGGAGGGAATTTAATTTTTATTGATTTTCAGGTTCCGCTTCCTAAAGGCCCTTCTTCTTGGTTAATTAAAACTGTGGAATATTTTGCCGGAACAAATCATTATGAATATTTTAAAGATTATCTTGAGCAAGGTGGATTAAACGAAATCTTAAAAGAAAATCAACTTCGCATAGAAAGAAACGAACGTACAAAAAATGGTATTGTTGAAATAATAAAAGCAAGGAATATTTAATTAGCTCGCTGGGAAGGCGATTTTTTGGTAGAATAATATAAAATGAAAAAAGCTAATATAATTATTTTGGGAATTATTCTAATTTCCTTTATTATAGGCGGGTATTTTTATCCCCAAATGCCAGAAAAAGTAGCTTCACACTGGAATGCTCAAGGCAAAGTAGACGATTACATGTCAAAAGGTTGGGGTTTATTTTTGATGCCGTTAATGTCAGTAGGTTTCTTTTTGCTCTTTATGTTAGTCCCAAAAATAGACCCTCTGAAAGAAAATATCAAGAAATTCAGGAAATATTTCGACGGATTTATAGTACTGCTGATATTATTTTTGTTTTATGTTTATCTTTTAACGGTTTTTTGGAATATCGGGTTAAGGTTTAATATGAGTCAGCTTATGACACCTGCCATGGGAATACTGTTTTATTACTGCGGAGTCTTGATAGAAAACGCTAAAAGAAACTGGTTTATTGGCATCAGAACTCCCTGGACCTTAAGCAGTGAAACGGTTTGGGATAAAACCCACAAAATTGGCAGCAAGTTATTTAAGGCCGCCGGGATAGTCGCCTTTTTGGGAATTCTCTTCCCCAAACAGGCGATTTTCTTTGTGATTATCCCTGTGATTTTAGTTACGGTTTATACTTTAATTTATTCCTATTTTGAATATCAAAAGGAAACATAATAAAAAACTTTTATTGGGATTTACTTTAATTGAAGTTTTAGTAGTAATTGCTGTCATTGGGATTTTGGCATCCATTGTTTTGATAAACGTTAGCGGTTCCAGGGGAAAAGCCAGGATAGCTAAAGCCCAAATGGAAAGCAGAAGAATTTATAATGCCATATTTTTATTAGAAAACGATACCGAGGAATGGCCAGGCCACCAGTCAATCAATGTTTTATGTACAGACCCTCCAGAAGATTGTGACAATAACGAACTGTGCGATGATGGTTGTTTTCATAAGCTAAGTGATGGTTTTGGCGGTTTAACTCAGGACGACCTAGATGATCCTTATCCTAGTTGGGACGGCCCTTATATTTCAGAAATTCCTTTAGACCCCTGGGGTCATGAATATTTTTTTGACACAGATTATACGATGAACGCCGGAACGCCAGAAGAAAAACAGGCAGTAGTGGTCGGTTCTTACGGCCCGAACGAAGAAGGATTAAATCTATACGACGAGGATGATATTTTCTACATTATTATTTCAGAATAAAAAAGAAGCTGTTTTTAATTAAAACCAAAAAATGAAAAATAAAAATAAATGGAAAAAAATTGAAGTAATCTTTGAGCTTTTGATTTTTGGGATATTGATTGGTATTGCTGAAGATATTTTGGCCATTAAGCTGGCGACCGACCAACCGATAACTTTAAAAGTAATTGGCATTGTTATTTTAATAGCTATTCCTTTTGCCATAATTGGCGAAGTAATCTTTGATAGAATAGATTTTGCCAAAATCTTTCAAAGAATTTTTGAAAGAAAGTATTGACATTTTAGAAAAGTTTATGGTATAATTTAGGTATAGTTTAAGGCATCCTGCCTTAGTTTCAACAAAAAAAAGAAAGGACGGTGCGAAATGAAAGTTTTTCAAGACCAAAAAAATCCCGAAAGGATAATTGTTGAATCGTATCCTTTTACTTCTTACTATATAATAGTAAGGGATACAAACAGTAAGCCCTGTGAACCGTGGGTGAGAGAAGAGGCAGCGATGATGGATACACGTCGAATGGAAGCTAGAGATCAAATATCTTTAGCTAATCATCGGCGCTGGGCGCTTCTCAACGCCACCAAAAAAGCTAAGGAATTAGCCAAGGCTGAGGAATTAGCCAAAGCTAAGGAATTAGCTTTACCCCTACAAGCGCGATTCTAACTCCAACACTCCAGAGTCGCGCTTCTTGTTTTTCTGAACAAAAATATTATGATAAAATATCATTATGAAACAATCAACTTTATGTTTATTAATCAGGGAAAACGGTAGAGAAAAAGAGCTGCTTTTAGCCATGAAAAAGCGGGGATTTGGAGTTAACAGATGGAATGGGGTTGGCGGTAAGTTTAATCCCGAGCAAGGAGATAAAACGATTGAAGACGCAGCAATTCGGGAAACAGAGGAAGAATTGGGAGTAAAACCTAAAGAAATGGAAAAAGTGGCTGTTTTTAATTTTTATTATCCTTATTTATTCGAAGAAGATAAGAAAAATTGGCAGGTTCATATTTTCTTTGTCAAAGATTGGCAGGGAGATCCGGTGGAAACCGAAGAGATGGCTCCGAGATGGTTTAAAGAATCAGAAATTCCTTTTAATGAAATGTGGCCCGATGACAGTATTTGGTTGCCAAAAGTCCTGGCAGGCAAAAAATTAATGGGCGATTTCTTTTTTAAGGAAGGTGATTTAATCGCCAAGCACGATATTAAAACTGTCAAAGAACTATGAACGTTTCTGAAGCAATTAAAAATAGATATAGTTGCCGGAGTTATAAAGCAGAGCCGGTGCCAGAAGAAAAATTAAGAAAAATACTGGAAGCTGCCAGGTTAGCTCCTTCGGCTCACAATACCCAGGAACGGAAATTTATAGTGGTAAAAGATGCTAAGAAACGAAAAGAAGTGGCCGAAGCTGTTGGTCAAAGTTTTATTGCCGAAGCTCCACTAATAATTACTGCCGTCGGTCTAAATCCTGAAGATGTGTTACCTTCCGGAATTCCTAATTATGTTGCCAATTTGGCAATTGCCGTAGACCACATGACCTTACAAGCCACCGAAGAAGGACTGGGAACTTGTTGGATTGGCGCTTTCTCTCAAGAAGAAGTAAAAAAAGTTTTAGAAATTCCCGAAGAGTATAAAATAGTGGTTTTAATGCCTCTTGGTTTCCCGGCTGAAAAGGGAAGGTCTAAAATAAGAAAGAGTTTAGAAGAAATTATTTCTTACGATAAGTTTTAAAGGTCGAAAATAATTAAAAGATTTAATAAAATGGAAGAGTTTTGCAAAGAAAAAAACAAGCGCTTATTAGGGTTTATTTTGGTTATTCTCGGTGTCTTTTTGATTTCTTTAATTATTTCCGAAGCAATTGATATTCAGATAAGACTCACTAAAACAGAAAATACCATTACGGTTTCTGATACAGGAGAAGTTTATGCCAAACCCGATTTAGCTCTAACCACTTTTTCGGTTGTCAATGAGGCAAAAACTGTAGCTGAGGCAATGAGTGAAAACGCTAAAAAGATGAACGCGGTAATTGATTCTGTAAAAAGTCAGGGCGTGGAAGACAAAGATGTAAAAACTACTGGTTTTAATATTTACCCTCGATATGAGTGGTATGAACCAGAGTGTCTTACTTTCCCTTGTCCGACTGGCAGAAGAGTACTGGTAGGATATGAAGTGCAACAATCCCTGCAGGTTAAAATAAGAGACATGACCAAAATAGGAGAAATTTTGCAGGGAGCGACTGATGCTGGAGCTAATCAAGTGGGCGACTTGCAATTTACCATTGATAAACAGGATGAGCTAAAGAAGCAAGCCAGGGAAGAAGCAATCAAAAAAGCCAAAACCAAAGCCCAAGAATTGGCTTCTCAGCTGGGGATTAAACTGATAAGAATTGTTAATTTCAACGAAGGAGTTAGTGTGCCCTACTATTATGACTACGCCCTAAAAGAAATGGCAGCTATGGGTGGTGGAGAAGAGCCTGTGCCTCAAATCGAAACTGGCGAAAATAAAATTACGGTCACCGTCACTATCACCTACGAAATCAAATAAAAGAATGGCTCAGAAAATTCTGTTAAGAGTTGTCCAGGCCTGGAAAATAAAAGAAAAGCCAGAATATAGAGGATTTAGATGTGCGCATTGCCAGAAATATATGCACAAGGCCTGGCATTATTGGCTTAGTGAAGGGGGATATAAAATTCCCGTTCATTTTTGTAATAAATGTAAAGTCAAATTAAAACTTAAAAACAAGAGAGATTATAAAACATTTACTTGTGATAACTGTGGGAAAAAGATGCATAAAGCTTGGCATGTTTGGACCAAAAATGATGGAGTATTGTCGGAAGCCCATTTTTGCAAGAAATGCGGTAAAAAATTAGGGGTTGGTAAAGAGATAAAGGGTATAATTTACGATTTAGATGGAACAATTATCTCAACTACAAAATTACATGAGTCAGCTTGGGTCGCCGCCGGAAAGAAATTTAATATTTATATTTCGAATAAAATGCTACTTAATCAACGTAGTATTTCAAACGAAGCAGCTGCTAAAATGATGCTTCCTGGCAATAAAAAATATCTAATGAAGCAATTCGTAGATGCTAAAGCAAAATATGCAATGAAAAACGCAAATCAAGCCACTCTTTTTCCAAACCTATTAATGGTTATTGAAAATTTACTCCAAAAAGGATATAAGGTTTGGATTTGTACTTCTGCCAAAAAGATTTTTGTTAAAAAAGTATTCAATGTTTTAAAACCATTAAAGAGAATTATTAAAAACAATGTCGTTTGGCGTGAAATGTATAAGAAAGAAAAGCCATCGCCAGATAGTCTAAATTTAACGCTTGAAAAGATGGACTTAACTAAATCTCAGGTCTATTATATTGGAGACGCCTTGAGTGATTACAAAACGGCCATTGCAGCCAAGGTTAAATTCATCTACTTCTGTCCTAAATCACAAAAAAAAGATTCAAGAATTCCAAAATCAATTTCAGTTATTTCTTCGCATAAAAATATACTTAAACTATTGAAGTATTTTTTTTAGTTTAATGAGGTTGAAGTTGCCAGAAGAAAGAAAAGTTTATTGGACTAAGCATTCGCAAATGAAAATGCGGCAGTACCGCTTTTCTGAAAAGAGAGTATTAAGGATTATCCGTAAACCCGATAGAATAGAAGAAGGAATAGCGCCCGGAACCATAGCTGCTATGCAAATTACCGGCACGAAATCGCATCCAACTGAGGCCTGGACAATGTATGTGGTATTAAAGAAACCAAAAGGGGTTAAAATTGTTTCTGCCTGGCGCTATCCCGGCCGAACGCCAAAAGGTGAAAGACCGGTTATTCCTGAAGACACCCTGGAAGAATTAGATAATATCTTAAAAAGCGAATAAAAAAATTGAAAATTAATTTTATTTAACATATGGAAATTGCTCCAAGAATTTTCGGCTGGTTACTATTAATAGCTGGGATAGCAGTAATAGGTTGGGTATTAATGTCTTCCTATAATATCTTTACTGCCAAAGCCCAATTGCCTGAATTTTTTGAAATGGGGACAGAAGAAGGAGTTCTGACTCAAGCTGGAACTACTGGAGAACTCACTCCGGAAGACATTCAATCTCAGATGCAGCAAATGATCGGAGAACAAATTAAAGGGCTTCTTCCTGTTAATACTATACCCAAATTACTTAATTTGGCTATTTGGTCAATACTGGCTGGTCTTTTAATTTTCGGTGGTGGCCAAATTGCCGGCCTCGGCATCAAGCTGATTAAGAAATAATTGACTTCCTTATTTAGCCTGTTAAAATAGAAATACTACCCGGAGGGATGGTAGAATTTACATTGGAGGTACTTTAACAATGGTTATTTTCACAGTTACTGAATTTCCAGGAAAACAGAGGGAAAAGATAGTTGGAGTTGTGAAGGACGGAGACTTAATTGGGACCATTTATCCTACGGAAGAAGGAATAGAAGTGGTACCTAATCACTTGATGACTCGTCCAGAGCAGATAATAAAGACTAGTCATAACAGAGACCAAAATACACTTTCAATTTTAATAAATCTAATCAAGTAGGAGAGGAGGGTAAATCATGTCAGTTGAGTATGCTCAAGCTGGAGTTAATTATGCAGAGATTGAGCCTTTTAAACAGGCGATGATTGAGGCGGGGAAAAAGACTTTGAGTTTTCCGAATAGGCGAGGAGTGTTCATTAATGAGGGCCTAATGCATGCACATGGAGCCGTCTACCGTTTTAGACCTGGCAAGTGGTGGCAGATTCATAAATGGCTAAACTTCGTTTTGCAAGGTCAGCCAATTTTTTGCAATACTCAAGAGGGACTTGGCAATAAAAACTGGATTGCTGAATGGATGTATCAATTTTCTGGTACCGGTAGAACTTACTACGAAGGTATCGGTATTGATGCGGCATTAATGGTGGTCAATGACGTAATCGCTCAGGGGGCCATGCCTGTGGTTTATACTGACGAAGTGGCGGCTGGCGACAGCGACTGGTTTAAAGACGAAAAGAGAAGCAAAGATTTGGCAGGCGGTTATTTAAAGGTTTGCGAAATGGTCGGAATGGCTTTGCCGGCGGGCGAATCACCAGCACTGCGATACTTGGTAAAAGCTGAATCACCGGTTAAAAGTGCTCCTTCCTTAAGCGGATGCGTGACTGGAATAATTTTTCCGCCCAATAGACTGATAAGAGGGAAGAAACTTCAGGTGGGAGACGTTATCCTTGGAGTGACTTCCTCAGGATGGCATGCGAACGGAGCCTCGCTTATTATTAAGCGTGCTCTTACTCTCCCCGAGCAATTTCTTACTAAACTACCGAGTAAAAGAACGCTTGGAGAGGAGGCATTAATTCCGACTCGTTCATATGTTGCTTTAGTCGAAGCTTTACTTAAAGCGAGGGTTGATATTCATGCCTTTTTACCAGGAACAGGAGGGGGAGTAGCAAAAATCGCTTTCGATAAAAGGCCTTTTACTTACCGCGTCCACACGTGGGTTGAGGTACCACCAATTTGTTTGTTTATGCGGGAACTCGGCGTGACACTGGAAGATTGCCTCACGACATTAAATTGGGGCGTCGGTTACTACATTTTCGTCTCATCCAAAGAAGTTGAACGCACTATCCAGATAGGACAAAGAGTAGGTTATGAGGTTGTCGAAATTGGCCGGGTAGAAGAAGGTGAAAGAAAGGTGGTTTTTGAACCGGAGGGAATCACTCTACCACCACCTGGTGAATAGAATATCAAGATTATGATTCCGTGCTGAAAGCACGGTTTTTATTTTAGTTGACATTTTTTGGATTTATTTTAGAATAATAATACTCTCATATGGAGGTAAATTTTATGAGGGAATATTTTAGCACTAAGAAAACTGAATAAACTCTTGAAAGGAGGTCAAGAAAGATGACAAAGATTGGAAGATTAATAACAGCAATGGTTACGCCTTTTGATGAAGATGGAAATGTTAATTATGAACAGGCAAAGAAATTGGCTTTAGCCCTGCTAAACTCAGGAAGCGATGGAGTGGTTGTCACGGGTACAACGGGTGAGTCTGCTACTCTCGAATGGGAGGAATCACTTCATCTGTACAAAGAAGTGAAATCGGCAGTTGGTAATCGCGGAGCAGTAATTGCCGGTACTGGCAGTAATAATACTCGTGAAGCTGCAAGAGCGACCAAAGGAGCAGAAATAATCGGAGTAGATGCCTGTCTCTTGGTAGTGCCTTATTACAACAGACCAACCCAGAAAGGACTCTTTGAGCACTTCAAGAAAATTGCCGAAAGCACCATCCTGCCTTGTATTCTGTATAATGTACCCAGCCGAACCGGAACTAACATGGTCGCTGATACAACCATTAAACTCAGTCAAATAGATAACATCATTGGCATAAAGGAAGCTAGTGGTGACATGAAGCAAGTGGCTAAGATTATCAGCGGCGCCAGGCCAGGTTTTCAGGTCTGGAGTGGTAACGACAATGATACCTTCCACATTCTAACTTTAGGCGGCTACGGGGTAATCAGTGTTGCCTCACACTTGGTAGGGAAGCAAATTAAAGCAATGATAAATAGCTTCCTGACTGGTCAAGTGGAAAAAGCCGCTGAGATCCACCGCTACCTTCTACCCTTAGTAGATGCGCTATTCCTGGTTTCCAACCCGATTCCAGTAAAATACGCTTTAAATCAAGTTGGCTTCCCGGTAGGTAAACCGCGTCTTCCATTAACTGAACCTACAGAACAAGAAGCAACTAAAATTATGGAAATGGTGAACCAATACCGAATTGATGATTTACCAATACTGGAAGGAGGTGATTGAAATGACAATGATTGCGATTAGTGGGTACGGAAAAGTCGGACGCCATGTTTTGGAGGCTGCCCTAAATGAACCGGAGATAGGAATCAGGGCAATAGTAGAGAAAAAAGGACATCCTTTGGTTGGCAGCCTAGAGAAAGGGATAACGGTATTTGATGATATTGATTCGGTTGGCGAAGTTAATGTTATCGTTGAGTTCTCAACACCTGAAGCTGTCAGTGAACATATCTCCTGGGCTAAAAAAAACAAAGTAGCTATGTTGGTTGCTACTACCGGGTTGAACTCTGAGCAACGAAAAGAGCTCAAAGAAACAGCTAAAGAGATCCCTATTCTATTGGCTTCAAACGTTACCTTGGGAATGAATACTCTGTTTTTCTATCTCCCCAAGATTGCCAAGCCATTAGTAGGTGCAGGCTGGGTATACGATATAGAGGAACTCCATCGAAAGGGCAAAAAGGATGCTCCTTCTGGTACTGCTTTGACAGCCGGCCAAAGGATAGAAGAAGCGACTGGCCAAGGTCCCGAATCCTTTTATTCTGTCAGAGCCGGAACACTTGTGGGTACTCACAAATTCAGATTAATTGGTCCCTCGGGTGAGATGATTGAGATTACTCACACGGTGCCCTCTCGAGAGGACTTTGCCAGGGCTGCAATAAGCCTAGCTAAGCTGCTCGATAAAATGACGCCGGGACGACTTTACGGAGTAGAGGATCTCATCCGGAAAGACCTTGACTGATGGACTGATTAAGAATAAATAATTTAATGCTGGATTTTCGGAACCGCATCTCTTTAGAGAATGCGGTTCTTTATATTTTGTGGTAATATATATTAAGAATTATGATTGGACAAAATATCTTTTTTCAATATCTCTCTTGGCAGTTTTGGGAAATGCCAGTAAATATTTTGAAGACCTGGAGAGATTTTTTAAAGTTTAATTTAAATTATTTCTCTGTTCCTTTGCTCCTGAAAACTCTTTTTTCGCCCTGGCGCAGATACAAAGTTTCTTATGGCCGGGGTTTTGACGTTGGTAGATATCTGGAAGCGGCTTTCTCTAATTTAATCTTCCGTGTTATCGGGGCGATTCTAAGGACCTTTTTAATAATTGCTGGCACCTTGGCAGAAATTCTAATACTTTTTGCCGGAGCCGTTGTTTTTATGAGCTGGTTAGTTTTACCGGCTCTTTTGATTGCTGGCTTAATTTTCGGCATTCAAATAATAATTTAATTATGTT
>CAYWKA010000004.1:22854-26698 GCA_964459265.1 uncultured Candidatus Saccharibacteria bacterium | reverse complement strand
TTTGATTTAAAAAAGGCGGGGATATATGAAGCAGTAAGATGGGGAAGATGGTTTAAGTTAGTAAAACCTCTAAATAAAGTATTCCTGATTGTTTTTATTTTAATTTTCTTAATCTTCCTTTATGGATTTTTAGCTGAGGCATTTGTTAAATCCACTCTTTCTCTTTTGCTTGGTTTGTCCATAATTTTTCTCACCTTAACAGCTGCTCTTCGGGTAAAATTGCTTTTCTTCCGTTCAAAACTCTCAAAACCAAGACTAAAAACTGGGCTTAAAGCTGTCATTGCTAATCCCGGAAAATACAATCTGGCTGAGTTTTTGAGTTTTGAAGTGGCTGAAGTCATTCGGAAGTCAAAAAACAATTCTACTGCTATTTTTTATAATCTTCTCCGAGATTATCCGAAATTAAACTTCATCTTTAACCGAACTATTTTAAACCCAAAAGAAATCAAAAAGATTCTAAAGCATTATTTAAGAAAAATACCCACAGAACTCACCGATGCTCAAGCTCAAGACCTGCCGGAATTTCAAGCTATTATTTTAGATTCATTAAAAACCGCTGAGAAAAAGGAACACCCGAGGGCAGAAATAGGAGATATGTTTACAGCTTTAGCTAAAAACGATTTAATTTTTAAGAAAATCTTGATTGATGCTAATTTAAAAGTCAGGGATATTGAAAACTTAACCTGGTGGTTGGAAAATTTAGAAGAGGAAAAAGAAAAAAGTAAAAAATTCTGGGAGTGGGAAAATTTAATAAAGCGGGGAAGTTTAGCCAAACAATGGGCAGCTGGTTTTACTCCTACTTTGGACAGGTTTTCAATAGATTTGTCAGTGGTAGAAAAACAAAAGGGCTTCCCAGAAATTATCGGCCATAAAGCCGAAATAAAAGGAATGGAAAGAATTTTAGCTAGCCGGGAAATTAATAATGTTCTGGTGATAGGGGAGCCGGGAACAGGCAAAAAAACTATAATTCAGGGCTTGACCACTCGGACTTTCTTGGGCCAAAGTTTACCTGAAATTAATTATAAAAGAATTGTGGCTTTAGATATTCCCTCTATTTTATCTGGAGTAGAAAACCGGGAATTAGTTCAGTCCGTTTTGGATACAATTTTCCAAGAAACAATACAAGCTGGCAATGTTATTTTAGTTATTAATGATTTCCACAATTTTATCAGAAGCGAAATACAACCGGGGGTAATTGATATCTCGGGAGTTCTTTCTTCTTACCTGACTCTTCCTCAGTTTCAGTTAATCGGTATTTGCACCTACGAAGGGTTACATAAATATATTGAAAGAAAGTCTGAAATTCTGGATTTGTTTGAGAAAGTAGAAGTTTCAGAAATCTCTGATATGGAAACTTTAATGCTTCTGGAAAAAATGGTGCCGGTTCATGAACAAAAATATAAAAGATTCATCAGCTATCCTGCCCTGAGAGAGATTATTAATTTATCCACTCGTTATTTTCCAATCTTGCCCTTTCCTAAAAAGGCCATGAGGTTACTGGATGAAACTATGGTTCATATTTCCTCTACTAAGGATAAAGTGGTTTTGCCCAGACATGTGGCTAAAATTGTCTCTGAGAAGACCGAAATACCGGTAGGTGAAATAGAAATTAAAGAAAGGGAAGTTTTGCTTAATTTAGAAAAATTAATTCATCAGAGAATAATTAACCAGGAGGAAGCGGTCATAGAAGTTTCTACTGCTTTGAGACGAGCCAGGGCAGAAATAACAATCAGAAAGGGTCCCATTGGAGCTTTCTTGTTTTTAGGGCCAACCGGAGTAGGGAAGACCGAAACTGCCAAAGCTCTGACTGAAATCTATTTTGGCTCGGAAGATAAAATAATCAGAATGGATATGTCAGAATTCCAAAATGTAGCTGACATTCCTCGTTTAATCGGCTCAGCCGGTGAAGAGGGCTTATTGACCACTCAGGTCAGAGAAAATCCTTTTTCTTTGATTTTACTGGATGAAATTGAGAAAGCTCATCCCAATATCTTAAATCTGTTTTTACAGGTTTTAGACGAAGGCCATCTGACTGACGGCCTGGGCCGGAAGGTTGATTTTAAAAACTCCATTATTATTGCCACCTCTAATGCCGGCTATCAGATTATTTTAAAATCTTTGAAAGAAAAAGCGATTTGGTCTGGCGTCAAAGAGCGGCTCTTA
Source organism: uncultured Candidatus Saccharibacteria bacterium (assembly GCA_964459265.1). Lineage (GTDB taxonomy): Bacteria > Patescibacteriota > Minisyncoccia > Minisyncoccales > Paceibacteraceae > Paceibacter. Next base: position 24,535 of record CAYWKA010000004.1, on the reverse strand, counting down.
GATTTTCTTTTTGCTGAAGGTATCTTTAGACCGGAGTTTATCAACAGGTTTGATGCCGTAGTAGTTTTTTCACCCCTGAGTAAAGAAAATCTTTTAGACATAGCTGAGTTAATGCTTCAGAAATTAAAAAAGAACTTAGAACAAAAAGACATTGATTTTGTCATCACTCAGCCTCTTAAGGAAAAAATTGCGGAGTTGGGATACGACCCCACTTTCGGAGCCAGAGAAATGCGAAGAGTTATTCAGGATAAAGTGGAAGATGTTTTAGCTTCAGCTCTTCTTTCTGGAAAAATAAAAAGAGGGGATAAGGTAGAAGTAGACCCCGAAGGTTTTGAGCTTAAAATCCATTCTTGACCTTTAATTAGTTTTCGTTTACTATAAAAACAGCGGAGGGTATTTTACCCTCTATTTTATTATCAGTACCTAAACAATTAAAAAAGGGAGGTAAAGACAGCTATGAAAGAAAGAATAAAAGCGTTAGTAGTTGGTAGTGGTGGAAGAGAAGATGCTTTAGTCGCTCTAATTAGTAGCAGTCCTTGGGTTTCTGATGTTTATTGCGCACCGGGCAGTGATGGAATCGCACGAAGGCCTAAGACTCATTGTTTGCCGAAACTAACAGCAGACAAACTTTTAGATTTGGCACGTTTTGCCAAAGACAACGATATTGACCTGACAGTGGTCGGCCCAGAAGCTCCTTTAGTTAATGGAATTGTTGATATTTTTGAATCTTTTGGGTTGGGAATCGTTGGGCCAAGCGAAGCTGCTGCCCAATTAGAAGGCAGTAAGGTCCGTGCCAAAAAGTTCATGAAGAAATACGGTATTCCTACGGCTGAATTCGAGATTTTCGATAACCCAGAAAAAGCTAAAAAATATGCCGTGGCCAACTTGCCCTGCGTCGTTAAGGCTGACGGTCTGGCTGCTGGCAAGGGAGCTTTTGTCTGTAAAACAGAAAAAGAAGTTGCCAATGCTATCCAGCGAATTATGATTAACAAGGAGTTTAAGGAATTCGGCGACCAAGGTAAGCGAGTAGTAGTAGAAGAATTCTTGGCTGGCGAGGAAGCTACTTTCATGGTTCTGACTGATGGTCGGACAGCCATTCCGCTCTTGAGTACCCAAGACCACAAACCAGTTTTTGATGGCGACCGAGGTCCTAATACTGGAGGCATGGGCGCCTATGCACCAGCTCCAGTGGTTACTCCACAATTGGCAGAAGAAATTATGGAAACCATTGTTTACCCTACCCTAAATGGAATGCGAAAGGAAGGAACGCCTTATAAGGGAATCTTGTATATTGGATTGATGATAACCAAGGACGGCCCTAAAGTACTGGAGTATAACGTACGCTTTGGCGACCCAGAGCTGCAGCCTTTGGTTCCTTTACTCCAAAGCGACATTGTTCCTTTCCTAGTCGGCATTGCTAACGGGGAATTCCCAGAAGAACTGCTAAAGGAAGGAATTAAGTGGAATGAGGGAGCCGCTATCTGCGTGATTATAACTTCTGGCGGTTATCCTGATGATTATCAGAACCAAAAAGGTAAAGCGATAAAAGGTCTGGATGAGGTAGCTGGGATGGAAGGTGTGGAAGTTTTCCATGCCGGCACTAAATTCGAAAATGGCCGCTGGGCGATAAATGGCGGACGAATAGCAGGAGTAACGGTGGTGGGAGCTGACATCGCAGCTG
>CAYWKA010000004.1:6676-22754 GCA_964459265.1 uncultured Candidatus Saccharibacteria bacterium | reverse complement strand
ATAAATGGCGGACGAATAGCAGGAGTAACGGTGGTGGGAGCTGACATCGCAGCTGCCATTGATCGGGCTTACCGAGAAGTGATTCCTAAAATAACCTCGGAAGGAGAACTCCATTGCCGGACAGACATCGGCAGGAAGGCTTTATAAGATACTGAATCTCAACAAAGATGGGGGCTCTGATTTCTCAGGGCCCCTAATTAACATAGAAGGGAGGTGATGAATGAAAAGCAAGTCGAACTGGTGTGTAGTAACCGGAGGCCCTTCTTCTGGTAAAAAAACCGTTCTCAAGCTACTAGAAGAGATGGGTTATCGAGTGATTCCGGAAGTGGCGCGGGGAGTAATTGACCGAGCGAATCGACAAGAGATAAACACGAAAGAATTGAGGAGAGATGAGGTAAAGTTCCAAGAAAGTTTACTGCCTATCAAACTGAAGTTCGAGCAAAAACTGCCAAGAAATCAAGCCATTTTCTGGAATCGGGCAATGCCAGATAGCGTCGCTTATCTGCGAAATTGCGGCGGCAATCCTCAGCTAGCCCTTACTCTTTGCGATAAAGGTCTTTATAAGAGAGTCTTTCTTTTGGGCCAACTTCCTGAATTCCATCAGGATTATGCTCGAATCGAAGACCTGGAAGAAGCAAAAAGGATAAATCGGTTACTTTACGAAGCCTATACCGAGCTCGGTTACGAGGTGATTAGGGTTCCTGTGATGCCACCCGAAGAACGAGTAAAGTTTATCCTGGCTCAGATGTCCGACTTCCGAATCGGTCTATTCACATCGGCCTGGGACGAAGTAGCTTGGGATTTGGTTAGGGAAGTATCACAAAATTTTCCGATTGCCTTTGTTTTTGTCACTCGAGAAGAAGGCGAAACTCATTATGGTGACCTGATGATTAACAATGTCCGAGCAGCCGGCTTACCTTTGATAACCTTTTCCTCGCTTCGATTCAAGCCAGAACTGAGGAAAAAAGACCCCGAAGCATGGAGACTGGAACACGACCGAGAGGTAATGAAGCTTGTGCCGCCAACTGAGCTGGTTGTTTTGCTTGGTTATATGTGGTGGTTTGGCAAGGAAATGTGCCAGAAAAAGAAAGCCATTAATCTTCATCCGGCCTTACCTGACGGCCCTAAAGGAAACTACCGAGAAGTAATCTGGCAACTGATTAAAGAAAGAGCCACCAAGACCGGAGTAATGATACACTTGGTAACTCCGGAACTGGATAGAGGACCAGCTATTGCCTTTTGTCATTTCTCAATTAGAGGCAATGATTTTGACCCTCTTTGGCAAGAAATGGAAAGGCGATTAAAAACAGAATCGTTGGAAGAAATAGCAGCAAAAGAAGGAGAAAGCAATCCTCTCTTTACTGCTATTCGTCAAAAAGGGGTAATCCGGGAATTTCCCATGGTAATTGAGGCCATCCGGGCTTTAGCCGAAGGGAATGAAAATAAGGTAAATATTGAAGGAGGTGGCTACGACCTGACCGAAAAAATTGACGCTATCGTAAAAGAAAAAATCTGAAAGGAGGTGAGAGAAATGGCTCGAAAAGTTCAATGGGATACTGATTGGGAGGGAGTGCACGGTTTCAATGATACAGCTGCTGAGCTAACCGCAGCCTTCCATCCTGAGGGTCGGGCAGCTGGCGTCAGTCATTTTGATAAAAGAAGCAAAGCAGATGATTGGTGGGAGCTCACTCGAGAAGGGTATCGTGCTGGCACCACCTTAGTGTTAGTACTCCCTTCTTTTAAGACTTGGGGGCTCACCGATGCTAAGATGCGAGACTATGCCCTCAGCCATTTGCGGATTATCCCCGGAGCTATTGAGGCACTGACCTATGTCAGTAAAATGATGCTGGTTTTCGTCGTATCGACAACCTATAGTATTTGCATGGTTCCGGTAGTTGAGATGGCCGGCATTCCCAAGGAGAATCTCTATTGCACCCAGATGAGTCTTGATAGATACCAGTTTAGTCCTTCCGAGATCCGGCGGATCGAACAATTAGACCAAGAGATAGCTAAGATGCCCAAAATGGACTGGCCGAAAGGGGCCTCCACAGAAGCGGATCTTTCTCCTGAGATGCGAGAAATAGCTAGACGCCTTGATCAGATTTTCTGGAGAGAAGATGGTGAACTAATGAAAATGGAGGCTTACCGCCAAATGATTGCAGAAATAAAGATCATTGGCGGTCCTGGCAAAGCAGAAGCCATTCAAGATAGCTGCCGAAGAACTGGTAACTCTCTGGCCCAAACAGCCTTCGCTGACGACAGCATCACTGGCCGCAAAGGACTAAAACTAGTCCGAAAAAATGGCGGTCTCGCTCTTTCAGTAAATGGTAATAGGTATGCGGTAGAAGAGGCAGAGATTGTTTGTCTATTAGACAATGCTCTACCTTTAGCAGTTATCCTTTTTGAATTTTCTCAAACAGGAAAAGAAGGAGTACAAAAGCTTATCCGGAGCTGGAGATGGCCGGTTATAGACAATCTCGGTCTGGGACGTAATTTAATTGAACGGTTACATCAAGTATATCCGGCCGATTTACCGCAAGTGGAGATGGCCACTAAGGCTAACCTGGATCGGTTGATTAAGCAAAGCGAGGACTACCGGGTTGAAATCAGAGGAGCAGTAGGCAAATTAGGTTAAAAGGTCATAATCGAAGAGGTTATGACGAGAGGCGAGATTTTTATCTTGCCTCTTTTTATTTACCCAAGCGTAGCGAAGGGTGGAAATGAACTGAATAGTTCATTGACTTAGGCCATTGTGGATAATATGTGTATAAATTTTGATTTTATTCGGGATTATAGAGTGGTACATTTTGGTTGACGTATACACATAAAGTGGGGTATAAAGATAATGTAGAGGATAATTGTGGATAATTGTGGGAAAACTACCCGGAATGGGGGATAAGTGCCCACTACATTCAGCATGTTTATCGGAGAATACAGACATACTATTGATACTAAAAAAAGGTTGGCCTTACCGGTTAAATTCCGAAAAGAATTAGGCAAAACCGTAATTATTACACGGGGTTTAGATAATTGCTTAATTATTTATCCTTTAAAAGAATGGCAGGTGATGTCAGATAAGTTAGGGAAGCTGCCGCTTAGTCAAACTGAGGCCCGGGGCTTTGCCAGAGTTATGCTTTCTGGAGCAATGTCCGTAGGGCTGGACAGATTGGGAAGAATTCTTATTCCAGAATACTTAAAAGACTACGCTAACTTAAAAAAGAATGTAGTAGTTTGTGGCCTGTATAATCGTTTGGAGATTTGGGATGCTCAGAGCTGGAAAGTTTATGAGAAAAAAATGGAAAAGGGAGTAGAGGACTTGGCCTCAAAATTAAAAGAACTGGGGATTTAGTTAATGCACATACCTGTTTTACAAAAAGAAGTTCTTCAACATTTAGATCCAAAGCCAAATGAAAATTTTATTGACTGTACCATAAACGGTGGCGGTCATGCTCTGGCAATTTTGGAAAGAACAGAGCCTGAGGGAAAACTTTTAGGAATAGAATGGGACGAAGAAATTATCCGCCAATTTAAGTTAAAAGTTCAAAGTTCAAAGTTCAAAAATAGATTGATTTTGGTAAACAATAATTTTACCAATTTGGTAGAGATTACGAAGTCGCAAAAATTTAGAGCAGTCAAAGGAATTCTTTTTGACTTAGGAATGTCCAGCTGGCATCTGGAAGAATCGGGTAGGGGATTCAGCTTTCTGAAAAAAGAGCCTCTGGATATGAGGTATAATCCCCAGAATCCTTTGACAGCAGAAAAAATAATAAACTATTGGTCAGCTTCAGAGATTGAAAAGATATTAAGAGATTACGGCGAAGAACCTTTCGCCCGACCGATCGCTAAAAACATTATAGAGTTTAGAAAAATCAAACCAATCATTAATACTGCTCAACTGGTAGAAATTATCAAAAAGTCCCTTCCCCAAAGGTTCCAGCAAAGAAAAATACACCCGGCTACCAAAACTTTCCAGGCCTTAAGAATTGCGGTTAATGACGAATTAAACAATTTAGAAAAAGTCCTGCCCCAAACTTTAGAGGTTTTAAAGCCAGGGGGCAGAATAGCCATAATTTCTTTTCACTCTTTAGAAGACAGAATTGTGAAAAACTTCTTTAAAGACAAGGCTAAAGAAAATTTAATAAAACAAATTACTAAAAAACCAATAACACCGTTTCGAAAAGAAATTAAAATTAATCCTCGCTCCAGGTCAGCCAAACTGCGAGTAGGGCAAAAATTATGGTAAAAAATTCCTTCCCGAAAAATACCTTACCCTTAGCTCTTAATTCAAAGCTGTTTTGGGTTTTAGCTTTAATTTCAATAGTTTTTCTTTCTATTATTTACATCTTTCAAATTAATATCTTGACCAAAGAGCTTTATTTTAATCAAAATTATGAGAAAAAGATAGAAGCACTGAGCCAGGAAAACGAATATCTAAAAATTAATTTTTCCAAGGCCGGTTCTCTGGTCAATGCTGAAAGCTATCTCCAAAACCAAAATTTTGAAAAAGCAAAACAAGTAAAATATATTCAAATTTATAAACCGGTGGCTCAAAAGCCATTAGAATGAAGTGGAGAATTAATTTAATTTTTGCTTTCATCTTTTTGTTTTCAGCTGCAATTTTGGGCAAGCTTTTTTTTATCCAGGTCCTGCAAGGCGATTTTTATAAGGCCTTAGCTCAAGGTCTTCATATTCTGCCCACTGAAAAATTGGAAGAGAGAGGAGAAATTTATTTTAAAAACGGGGAGTCTCTGGCTATAAATTGGAACTGGCCTTTGGTTTTTGCTTCGCCGCCCAAAGTCAAAGAACCAGAAAAAACCGCTGATATTTTAAGTGAAATTCTCAATTTAAGTAAAGATTTTATTTTAGAAAAACTTCAAGGGGAGAATTTATACGCTCTAATTAAAAACAGACTAACCCAAGAAGAGTTAGAGCTTTTGAAAACTAAAGACTTAGAGGGCATTTATCTGGGCGAAGAACGCGGCAGGTATTATCCTCAAGAAGAATTAGCCTCCCAACTGGTGGGATTTTTGGGAGCAGAAAACTCTGGCCAATATGGCCTGGAAGGAAATTATGATGAAGTCCTTCGAGGAAGCAGCCAAGGAACTAACTTAACTTTAACTGTTGATTACGAAATTCAATTTTTGGCTGAAAAGTTATTGGCAGGAGCGAAAGAGAATTTAGGAATTGAAGGGGGAGAAATTATTGTCATGGAGCCCTATTCCGGAAAGATATTAGCCCTGGCCAATTTCCCTAATTTTAATCCCAATCAATATAAAGAATACGCTGCTGCCGGAGATTTAGAAATTTTTCAAAACGGAGCCACCCAGAAAATCTTTGAGCCGGGCTCTGTCTTTAAAACCATTACTATGGCGGCTGCCCTTAACGAGGGGAAGGTTAATCCTGAAACTACCTATCTTGACCCGGGAGTATTATATTTTGATGGTTGGCCTATCTATAATTACGAGCAAAGACTTTACCGGGGGGAAACAACTCCGGAAATAACAATGACCAATGTTTTAGAAAAATCAGTTAATACGGGAGCGGTATTTGCCGAACAACAACTGGGCCGAAAACTTCTCTTTGAATACATTGAAAAATTTGGAATTTTTGAACCCAGCGGGATTGATCTCCAGGAAACTTGTCCGGAAAACAAAGAACTTTATGAAGGATGGGAACAGGGCCGGGAAATAAATTTCGCTACCGCCTCCTATGGTCAAGGTATTGAAATGACGCCAATCCAACTGATTAGGGCTTACTCTGCTGTTGCCAATGGCGGTAAATTGGTCACACCTTATCTGGTAGAAAATCAAAGAGAACCTCAACTCTCCGAACTAATCATTTCTCCTAAAATCGCTTCCCAATTAACGGCCATGTTGATTAGCGTGGTTGAGAATGGCTATGCTAAATCAGCTCAAATCCCCGGCTACTATGTGGCGGGGAAAACCGGCACTGCTCAGGTTCCAGAAGGCGGAGCATACTCGGCCGAGAAAACTATCCAAACTTTTGTTGGTTTTGCGCCAGCTTTTAACCCTCAGTTCTTAATTTTGATAAAATTAAACAATCCTCAAACCAAAACGGCTGAATATTCAGCCGTGCCAATCTTCCATGATTTAGCAGAAAGCATCATCCACCATTATCAAATCCCGCCCGATTACGCATTGGATTAAACTCTTCGATACTCAATGAGTCTTCGACTCATTTCGATCTTCAATAAATTTTCAATTTATTTCGATGTTAAATTTTATCTCAAAACTTAAATTTCTTTCCAGAAGACCAAAAGTAGTGGTGGTAACCGGTAATGGCCGCCAAACTGCCAAAGAGGCTATTTTTCAGGTTTTAAGCAGTCATTTTAAGGTTGGCCAGGAGGTTTTGATTTTAGAAACCGATCTGCAAGACGTTGAAGAAATTAAGTTTTATCTCAAAAATTCTTCTCTGCCGGTACTGGTGGTCAGCCATCTGGGAGATATTCCGCCAGACAAGATTTTCTTTGCTGGTGAGAAAAATGAAAAAATTAGAAAACTAGCTAAAACAATGCCGAGTCAAGGATTTTTGGTTTTAAACTTTGATGATGAAACGGTAAGAGAAATTAAGGATGTGACAAATTTAAACGAACTGACTTTTGGTTTTCAAGAAAGAACTGATTTTAAAGCTAGTGATATTAAATTAAATGGTGGCACAAACTTCAAAATAAACTATAAAGGGTATGTCGTTCCTGTTTGGTTAGACAAACTATTTGGTAAAGAGCAAATCTATTCAGCTCTGGCGGCAGCGAGTTGCGGAAGTATTTTTGGGCTAAATTTAGTTGAAGTATCTCAGGCCTTAAAAAATTACCAGTCCCTGCCAGGAAAAATGAGATTGATTGAAGGAATTAAACAATCAAAAATTTTGGACGATTCTCAGTCAGCTACTGTTTTTTCTATGATAGAAGCCATTGAAACCTTGGGTGTTATTCCTAATTTTAAAAGGAAAATTGCCGTTCTGGGAGACATAATAGGTATAGGAAGATATACCGTTGAAGCTCATGAGGCAGTAGGGGAAAGGGTAGCTAAAAAAGCTGACTTACTCTTCACTTTTGGGTCAAGGGCCAGATTTATTGCTCAAGGAGCCCAAATTAAAGGAATGCCCCTTGAAAAAATTTTCCAATTTGCTACGATTAAAGAAGGTGTGTTAAAGCTCAAAGAAGAAATAAAAGAAGGCGATTTAATTTTAGTTGACGGGTCCAGAGAGATGAAAATGGAAAAGATTGTAGAAGAAATTCTGTAAAGATTTCTAAAATAAAAAAATCCAGTTGGCTAAATGGTCAACTCTTTTCTTTATAGTACCTTAACAGCTTAAGAAGAGCTGTGAATACAGGAAATTCAAGGAGGGAAATTGCGAAGAAGAACCAGAAAAATCAGAAAATGTACAAAATGCGGAGCTAAAGTAGAGTTGCCCAAAACAAAAGAGGAAAATGGAGAGAAAACTGACGTAGAATGTCCTTCTTGCGGGGCTAAAGCCCCTTTACAAGTAAAGTTGCGCAATCATAGAGTGACAGGACTTAAGGGATGCTTTGGGAGCACTTAAAGGATGTTTTGTGTAGATATCAGAATTCGCGAAAAGGCGATAATTTTATTTTTCAGTGCCGTTTCATTAAACCGAGGCGGCCTTTTATTTTCAATAGACAAAACTCAAATTTTATGCTAAATTTAGAGATGCCTCAGGGCCCCATCGTATAGTGGTTTAGTACGCATGGTTCTCAGCCATGTAACACCGGTTCAAATCCGGTTGGGGCCACCATAAAAGCTTCTTTAAATGCACTTTCCAAAAAAAGGAGGAAATATGAGTAACGTGCTTGATTCTTTTATTACCTATCATAATGTTCTTACTTTGGCTCTGGCATACACTTCTATTGAAGATTTCAATTCTGACAACATGAAATGGCATAAGGCCTTTTATGAGATATGCCAAAAATACCAAGATAGTATTCCTGAATTGGAATCCATCTTCTTTGATCACAGCCGCACTCCGCCTTTGCCGTCTATGAGTAGTCAAGTTTACGAATTGCGAACACTATTAGGAATGTGTGGTGAACTACAAGATATGGGACCATTCTTCAAAGTCACTCGTATGCCACAAGAAATTAAAGAGAGAATTAAGAAACGCGAAAAAGAACGGTTGGCAAAGTATGAAAACCAAATTAGAGATATGAGTAAGATTTTTGAGAAACATCTTAAAGTATAAGTGGGCTACAAAAATGTAGCCTGTTTTATTTTAAGAGTGGATTCCTATCAATATTGTGATATTCTTAAAAACTAAGATTAAAAAAATTGGTTAGTAGTAATAGAAGTCGCCTTTTAGGCGGTTTTTTGGTAGGGTTTGACAAAATATAATTAGTGTTTATAATGTAGAATAGTAGAATTAGGTAAATCTTTTTTGCCTAATTCAAAAAAAAATTAAGGAGGTGACATTTGGGAACCGCAGTAAAAAAGACTCGTTTTACATGCCTATCAGTAAGAAATGGTGAATTCGTTTCGCTTATGGCAACAACTCCCGGTGGGGCCGACAAAAAAACTGGGCTTAGTAGTATACTTATCATTAAGGGCACAGCAGGCGACATTAACGCAAGACGCGTTGATTGTTCGGATGGTGGTTTGCCATTATATCGCGTAAGAGAAGAGCTGAAAAAAGGAACTAATTGCACTATCATAGTGGGCGACCCTGTCAAAATTACGGGCGCCACTTATTGGGGCGAACAGGAGATGAACAACTACAAATTTCTTGTCTTCATTAAGAATGGTTTCTGGTTCTGGCTTTACTCGAGGGCGAGTGCTTCTATACAAACCTAACCTTTCTATAGGTTCCCACATTAAAATTTAAAAGGTGGCGAGGTCAAATAATAACAAATAGTTAACGCACTGTTATCTCCCACCTTCCCCCCTAAGTAAGCGTTCAATAGAAGGTTTATTTAGGGCAAGAAATCAGCCAACTGGCTGATTTTTTGTTATTTACGTCGCACTAGGCATATTCTGAGACGCCGCCTCCTAAAATAGGCGGTTTTTTGGTACAAATTCTTTTACAATCATTAATCTTTTAGTACAATAGAATAATGGCAGAAAAAATTTCCTGGCACAATTTGGATAGTCAGGAAGTAATAAAAATACTAAAAACCAACCCCAAAAATGGACTGACCGAGAAAGAAGTAAAGGAACGACAGAAAGAGTTTGGCCAGAATAAACTTCCTGAAGAAGAGCTTTTGTCTTCTTTAAAAATTTTCTTGGAGCAATTCCAAAGCCCCCTGATTTATATTTTAATTATTGCCGGGATTATTACTTTAATTCTGAAAGAGTATACTGATACTATTGTCATTTTTGGAGCAGTTCTTTTAAATACCGTTGTTGGTTATTTTCAAGAGAACAAAGCCAGTAAGGCCTTAACCAAATTAAAAACGATAGTTAAATACGAAACTCAGGTAATTAGAGAAGGGAATATTAAAGTAATTGATTCTATTGAACTTGTTCCGGGCGACGTCTTTATTCTGAATTCCGGAGATAAAGTTCCGGCCGACGGCAGAATAATTGAAAACCACAATCTTAAAACCAATGAAATGGCTTTGACTGGCGAGTGGCTGCCAGCTAAAAAAATGAGTGAGATTTTACCAGCTGAAACTTCTTTGGCTGACCGGGATAACATGGTTTATATGGGGACAACAGTTGAAGACGGTAAAGCCAAAGCGGCGGTAGTAGGAACCGGTCTGGATACTGAGATAGGGAAGGTAGCAGAAATGGTTAAGGAAACCAAAGAGGAAAAAACTCCTCTTCAAAAAAAGTTAGCTGGATTTGCCAAAATCGTCAGCGGCGTCATCGGAATAATTTCAGTCTTTATTTTTATTGAGGGGGTGGCTACGGGAAATACTTTTCTGGAAATGTTTACTACGGCGGTAGCTATAGCCGTAGCTGCTATTCCCGAAGGATTACCGGTAGCCCTGACTGTAATTCTAGCTTTGGGGATGCAAAGGATTTTAAAAAGGAAGGGGTTGGTCAGGAAGCTTTTAGCTGCCGAAACCTTGGGGAGCACTTCTATAATCGCCACCGATAAAACCGCCACTCTTACTGAAGGAAAAATGAAATTGGCTGAAATTTTCACTCTTGACAACAAAAAAACCACTCAAAGCTTAACTCTTAAAATCGCTCTTTTGTGTAACGAGGCCTTTATTGAAAATCCCAAGGAGCCGGAAAAAGAATGGCGAGTCCAAGGCAGACCGACTGAAAAAGCTCTCCTCTTGGCAGCAATTCAAGCGGGCCTTTCCAGAGAAAAATTAGAAAAGAAAGAATCTAAAATAGACGAGGTTTCTTTTAATCCTAAAAGAAAATATGGCATCGTTCTCCATAAGATGGCCCAAGCTAAGAATGAATTTCATCTTTATTTTTTGGGGGCACCAGAAAAATTAATTGACCTATCAGATTTAAAACGGGATGAACGAAAAAAGTTGAATCAAAAATTAGAAGACCTAACCCGGCAGGGGTATCGGGTAATAGCCGCTGCCTATAAAAAAACCTTTAGGATTCAGTTTCCTCTGGTTAATAATTTAGAAAAATATTGTCAGGACTTAACTTTTGCTGGTCTTGTAGCTCTACATGATCCCTTAAGAAAAGATGTGAAAGAAGCAATGAAAGTTTGTATTCAAGCTGGCATGAGGCCGATTTTAGTTACCGGCGACCATAAATTAACAGCCAAAGCCATTGCTCAGAAATTAGGATTTAACATAAAAGAAGAAAATATTTTAGAAGGAAAAGATTTTGACGAACTTTCAGAAAATGAGTTTGACAAAAAGTTGGAAAAAATTCGGGTTTACGCCAGGGTAGAACCCAAACATAAATTAAGGATTATTGAGGCCTGGCAGGCCAGAAAAGAAGTAGTAGCTATGACCGGCGACGGCATCAACGACGCTCCGGCTCTCAAGCGAGCTGACATTGGAATAGCTTTGGGTTCGGGGACGGATGTGGCTAAAGAAGTTTCTGATTTAATCCTTTTACCCGACAGTTTTAGTATTATTGTAGCAGCGATAGAAGAGGGAAGAGCGATTTTAGATAACATTCGCAAGATTATTACTTATTTGCTTTCCGATAGCTTTTCGGAAGTTATTTTAGTAGGAGGAGCTTTATTGGTTGGATTTCCTTTGCCAATTTTACCTGCTCAAATTTTATGGGTAAACTTAGTTGAAGATGGCTTACCTGATATTGCTTTAGCTTTTGAACCGAAAGAAAAAGATTTAATGCAACAGAAACCCCACAGTCGAAACGCTCCTTTATTGACCAAGGAGATGAAGGCAATAATTTTTATTATTGGAATAGTTACTGACTTAATACTGTTGTGGTTATTTTTCTGGCTCTGGCAAAACAATCATGATATTACCTATGTAAGAACCATGATTTTCGCTGCCTTAGCTATTAATTCCCTTTTTTATGTTTTTTCTTGTAAAAGTTTAAGAAAAAATTTGTGGCATATAAACCCTTTATCAAATAAGCTTTTACTGGGGGCTGTAGCTATTGGATTTTTAATGCTTACTATTGCTATTTATATTCCGGTCTTTCAAAATTTGTTAAAAACTGTACCCTTGGGACTTTATGATTGGTTAATACTTGTTGGCTTGGGATTAGCAAATATAATTTTGATTGAAATAACCAAGTGGTATTTTATCTCCCGCCATCAAACTGATTAATAATTTTTATGATTTGGTTCTACGTTTTAATTTTTATAATATCTTGTTTTACTCTTTTTTTTGCAGGTAAGATACTAATCGAGGCCTTAGCCAGAATAGCTCGTTTTCTGGAATGGCGAGAGTTTGTGGTCGCTTTTATTGTTGTTGCCTTAGCCACTTCTATTCCTAATCTTTTCGTTGGCATTACCGCTGCTCTTCATAAAATTCCCCAACTTTCTTTTGGCGATATTGTTGGAGGAAACCTTTTTGATTTAACGGTAGCTGTGGCTCTGGCTACTATGTTTGCTAAAGGATTGCCAGCCGAAAGTAAAATGGTTCAAACTTCAGCTCTATTTACAATGGTTATTGCCATCTTGCCCTTACTTTTAATTTTGGACGGAAGCTTAGGCAGGGGAGATGGAGTAGTTTTGCTTTTGATTTTTGCTTTTTATATCTTTTGGCTTTTCTCAAAAAAAGAGAGGTTTACAAAAATATATGACCACCAAAAGGATTCAATCGTTAAGAAGTTTAAAACCTTTCTAAAAGACCTGGGCAGAATAATTTTAGGAATAGTCTTTTTATTACTTGCTGCTCAGGGGATAGTAACGTCGGCTCATTTCTTTTCTCAAGCTTTCAATCTTTCTTTAGGGCTGGTAGGAATTTTAATTGTTGGAATAGGAAACGCCCTGCCTGAAACCTATTTTGCTATAATAGCTGCCAGACGCGTCCAGACTTGGATGATTTTAGGGAATTTAATGGGTTCAGTAATCATTATTTCTAGTTTGGTTTTAGGTATTGTGGCTTTAATCTGTCCGATTAAAATAATCATTTTTTCACCTTTTGCTATTGCCAGATTTTTCTTAATAATCGCGGCTATGTTTTTTCTCTTTTTTGTCCGAACCGACCGCAAAATCTCAAAAAAAGAAGCCTTCTTTTTACTCGGAACTTATATTACTTTCGTCATAGTTGAAATTTTCACCCAATAATGCTAAAATCATAGCAGGGATACTCAATTTATTTCGATGAATGATTTTTTATTTTTTTTTGTTTTTATTGTTATTGGCGGGATTTTATTTTTTTTCTGGTTGAGAAAATCGAGGGTGGACGAAAGACAATCTGACGCCATAAGGGATTTGGAAAGACGGGTAACCGATTTATTAACCGAAATTCGGCGAGATGTTGACGGTTCTTCGCGAGCAATGCACGAACAAATTTCTTCTTTTACCAAGGAAGCGACCCAAATTAGAGAAGAACTAAAGCACGTAGAGACGGCAGTTAAAGATGTTTCTACTTTTCAGGAAATATTCAAAGCACCGAAATTGAGAGGTCAATGGGGCGAGGCCTCTCTGGAACACATTTTGTCCCAGCATTTTCCAGAAGAACTTTACAAAATCCAATATTTATTTTCATCCGGTGAGCAGGTTGATGCTGTTTTAAAGCTTCCGAATGGTCGGGTCCTACCGATTGATTCTAAATTCCCTTCGGAAAACTTCGCTAAAATGATAGAGGCTAATTCTGATGGAGAAAAAATGGCTTTCCAGAAAAAATTTATTGAAGACATTAAGGGACATATTGACAAAATTGCACTAAAATATATTTTACCTTCTGAAGGAACGACTGACTTTGCTTTAATGTATATTCCGGCTGAAGCTATTTACTACGAAATAGTAAATAACATCGGCCGAGAGTTTGATTTAACTAATTATGCCTGGTTAAAAAGAGTAATTTTGAGTTCTCCCAATACTATTTATTTAACCTTAAGAACAATCGAGCACTGGTTTAAAGATACTCAGATTTCCCGCCAGACTCAGGACATTCTGAAGAGGTTGAATAAAATAAATCAGGATGCCGCCAGGCTAATGGATGACTTCAGAAAGCTGGGAGGACACCTGAGAAATGCCGTTTCCTCCTATGATAGTTCAGAAAAACGCCTCAGCTTATTCTCAGATAAAGTCGAAAAATTACTAGAGACAAAAGAACAAAAAAAATTGAAATAACATGCTGGCTGTAATTAAAACCGGGGGCAAACAATATTTAGTTACCCCGGGACAAAAAATAAAAATAGAGAAAATTGATAAAAAAGAGGAGAGTGAAATAACCTTCAGTGAGGTTTTGCTATTGGAGAAAAATAAGAAAGTAGAAATCGGAACGCCGACAATTAAGGGAGTTAAAGTAACGGGAAAAATCTTAAAACACGGCAAAGGAAAGAAAGTGATTATTTTTAAATACAAAGCTAAAAAGAGAGAGAAAACAAAAAAGGGCCATCGTCAGCCCTATACCGAAATCGAGATTGTTAAAATTGAAGCTGGAAAATAGGATTATTTTCGGCTTTCAAGAGCCGAGGATAAAGTTTCTTCATCGGCATATTCTAATTCTCCTCCTACCGGTAGCCCGCGACCTAAGCGGGTGATTTTTTTATTTAAAGGTTGAAGGGTTCTTTCCAAATATAAAGTTGTCGCTTCTCCTTCGGTAGTAGGATTGATAGCAATAATAATTTCTTTAAATTCAGGGCTCTTGACTCTTTCCTTTAATTTATCAATTCTTAATTTTTCAATATCGGCTTTTTTAAGAGTAGAAACTGTTCCGCCTAAAATAAAATACAAACCTTTATACTTTTTGGTATTCTCAATAGCGGTTAAATCTGATTCTTTTTCAATAATACACAATAAAGACCTGTCTCGAGTTTGGTCGCCACAAATTGAACAAACTTCACCTTCGCCTTCAAAGGGGTAAAAGCAGAGTTTACAAATTTTAATTTTATTTTTTAATTCAGAAATGGAAGAAATCAATTTATCAAATTCTTCTTTTGACAGTTTTAACAGGTAAAAAATAAAACGGGCAGCAGTGCGCGGCCCTACCGTAGGAAACTTAGAGAATAAATCAATGAGTTTTTGGATAGAAGGAGGATAAGCCATTATATTACTCACCTATTTGTCCTTTTTCCAGATCTCTGAAGCTTACTCTTCTTTCGTCAAAATACAACTCAACGTTCCCGACCGGCCCATTACGATGTTTGGCAATGATAATATCAGCGATATTTTTTCTGGTAGTTTCCGGACGATATCTGTCTTCCCTGTAGATAAAGAGGACAACATCCGCATCCTGCTCTAAAGACCCCGATTCTCTTAAATCAGCTAATCTGGGTTTTTGAGGAGAGCGTTGTTCTACTGCCCGAGACAGCTGAGATATGGCCAAAACCGGCACGTTTAATTCTCGGGCTAAGGCCTTAAGAGAACGGGAGATTTCCGTCACCTGTGTAACTATTGGTTCGTTAGGATTTCGCGGGTCAATTAATTGTAAATAGTCAATGATTATAAGACCCAATCCCTTATCTGCCTGCAAGCGTCTGGCCATAGCTCTCATTTGTAAAATGTTGGAGGTAGCTGCATCATCAATATAAATTGGGGCTTCAGATAAAATACCTAAGGCCTGTTGTATTCTGGAAAAGTCGTTGTCCTCTCCGTCTCCGGAAAGACGACCGGTCCTCAACCTCCATAAATCTACTCCGGAATAGGTGGAAATTAATCTGTCAATTACTTGGTCTTTTGACATTTCCAGACTAAACATCCCTACCGGTATTTTTTCACTGATAGCGATATTACTGGCCAGATTTAAAGCTAAAGCGCTTTTCCCCAAACTGGGACGGGAAGCTAAAATAATAAGGTCTGACCCTTGAAGACCAGCTAAAATATTATCTAAATCAGCAAAGCCGGTGGGCAGACCCCGCAGACCCTTTTGATGTTTGGAAAGCTTATCAATTCTTTCAAAAGCATCTTCTAAGGTTGATTTTACCGGTATGAAGTTCTGGCTTAAGCTTTTTTGGGCAATACTAAAAATTCTCTTTTCAGCTTTATCTAAAAGCAAATCGGTATCTTCAATTTCGTTGTACCCCAGTGTGCTGATTTCGTGACTGGCGTCGATTAAATCTCTTAAAACCCTTTTACGCTGAACGATCTTGGCATAATTTGAAACGTGGCTGGCCGTTGGCACCTCGTTTATAAGCTCGGTTAAATAACTGTTTCCTCCTATATCCTTTAATATGTTTTTTTCTTTAAGACGGGTGGAGATAGATAAAAGGTCTATCGGTTCTCCTTTTTCAAAAAGGTCTACACAGGCCTGATAAATCTCTTGGTGGTTAGATTTATAGAAATCTTTGGGGGTTAAGTAGTCTGCTACTTTAGTAATAGCGTTTTTATCCAGCAACAAACAGCCCAAAAGGGACTTTTCAGCTTCAACGCTTTGCGGAGGTAATTTTTCGGGTAGCTCGTTTGCCATACGAGATAAATTAAAGATTTATCGAAGTATTGATATGAATCAGATATTCATAGAACATACTAATGTAATTTAACACAAGACAATATAATTGGCAAGCGTCTTTCTTTCTGTTAAAATCAACTAAAT
>CAYWKA010000004.1:1725-6576 GCA_964459265.1 uncultured Candidatus Saccharibacteria bacterium | reverse complement strand
TATGAAAATAGCTTTAATTTCATTTCATTCATTTTATCCTCCAGGTGGGGTAAAAAGACATATTTTAGGGCTCCATAAAGAGTTTAAAAAGAGGGGAATTTACTCAAAGATTATTGCTCCCAGACGAAAGTGGCGAGAGTATTATGGCAAAGACGTTATTCTTTTGGGGACCTCTTTTCCTCTTAATTTTAGCGGCAGCAAATCTGATTTTGACATCAACTTTAATCCCCTGGCCATAGAAAGAGTCCTGAAAAAGGAAAAGTTTGATGTTTTACACCTTCATAATTTCGGCTTTCCTTCAGCTTTCCAGATTTTAGAAAGGTCAGAGGTTTTGAATATTTTAACTTTCCATGCCAATATTAGTAACAGCAAATTTTTTAAAAGGTTCCCCACTCTTCTTTATTTTTTAAACAGGATTGTCCAATGGAAGATGGACGGAGTGATTGGCGTAGCTCCCTTAAATATAAAAGTTTTTAAGAGTTATCAAGGCCCGAAAGCGGTCATTCCTAACGGTATAGACTTGGAAGAATTTAATCCTCAGGTTCCCAAATTAAAAAAATTCTCTCAAGACAAAATCAATCTTTTATTTGTAGGCCGAATTGAAAAAAGAAAGGGTTTGATTTATTTACTCAAGGCTTACAAAATTTTAACTAAGAAATTTCCCAATTTAAGGTTATTCGTGGTCGGAGAAGGAGAATTACAAGATGAGTGCGAAAGCTACATTAAGAAAAATAATTTAAAAGAAATTTATTTTGAGGGTCAGGTAATAGGTAAAAATTTAGTTTCTTACTATCGGAGTTGTGATATTTTCGTCAGCCCGGCCATTTTTGGCGAAAGTTTTGGATTGGTATTGTTGGAAGCTATGGCCTGTGGAGCACCGGTAGTGGCTTTTGCCAATGAAGGTTATAAATTATTTTTACAAGATAAAAAAGGCGGTAAGTTTTTGGCTAAAAACCGCAGTTGCGAAGACTTAGCTAAAAAAATTGAAATTTTGATTGAAGACGAGAAACTAAGAAAGAAGATGTCAGAGTGGGGGATTAAAGAAGCTGAAAATTATTCTTGGTCCCGCATTGCTAATCAAGTTTTGGATTTTTATCAAACGGCCTTGCAATATAAACAAAAAAGAGAAAGTGAAGCTCCTTTCTCTTTGGAAAAATCTATTTATAAGCTCTTTAACAAAATACTCAAATCCTCTTAATTTTAGACCCTTCTTTGGTGTCTTCTATCAGGTAGCCTTTTTTTTGAATTTCTTTTCTTATTTCATCGGCCTTCTGCCACTGGCCCCTTTTTCGATATTTTTCTCTTTCTTCAACTAACCTAATAACCTCTCCTGGAATTCTAATTTTTTCCTTTTTTAATTCTAAAAGTTTTAAACCGAGCACGGAGTCAAATTTATTTATTACGCTCAAAACTTGTTTTGCCGTCTGGCTGTCTATTTTTTCAATTTTATTTAATTCTTTTATTAAATTAAAGACTGTAGATAACGCCCTGGGCGTATTCAAGTTATCGTCCATTGCTTCTTCAAAATCTTTTTTAGCTTGTGAAATTAAACTTTTAATTAATTTTAGATTTTTAGTTGAGGTCTGGATTTTTGACTCTTTGTCCGTTTTTTCTAAAAATATTTTTATTCTTTCCATTGCTTTTCCTGCACCTTTGAGCGCCTTGAAAGTAAGATTTGTTTTTTGCTTGTAGTGATTACTTATCAAAAAATATCGAATAGCTCGCCAGTCGAAACCTCTTTTTAATAAATCTCTCAAAGTATAAAAATTACCCAAGGACTTGCTCATTTTCTTTCCATCCACTAAAAGATGTTCATTATGAATCCAGAAATTAACGAATTTTTTTCCTGTATACGCCTCTGATTGAGCAATTTCGTTTTCGTGGTGAGGGAAAATAAGATCAACTCCGCCAGTATGAATATCAAAAGTTTTTCCGAGATATTTCATGCTCATTACTGAGCACTCAAGATGCCAGCCCGGTCTAACTTTGCCCCATTTCGTCTGATAAAAAATTCCTCTTTTTAATTCATCTAATTTACTTCTTTTCAATAAAGTAAAATCTCCGGGAGCGTCTTTTTGATATTCATCTAAATCAATTCGGGCGCCCGGTTTATTTTTTTTCAGGTCAATTCCTGACAGCTTCCCGTAATTTTTAAACTTTGAAATGTCAAAATAAACGCTATGAAGTTTTTCATAGGCGTAACCTTTTTTTTCTAAGACCTTGGTGAACTTTATCATTTCTTGAATGTTCTCTGTTGCCTTAGGGTAATAGCTTGCCTTTTTAATGTCTAAAGTCTCTAAATCCTTAAAAAATTCCTTTGTATATTTTTCTGTAAAATCTTTTAAACTCATTTTGGCTATTTTTGAATTTTTGATAGTTTTATCGTCAATATCAGTAATGTTCATTACGTGCTTTACCTGATGTCCTTTATATTCTAAATACCGTCTTAAAATATCAGCGAAAACATAAGAACGGAGGTTTCCGATGTGAGCAAAATCATAAACCGTCGGGCCACAAGAATAAATTTTAATCTGACCTTTTTTAATCGGTTTAAAAATTTCTTTTTTTCTCGATAGAGTGTTGTAGAATCTTAACATAATTTTAATTAAAAAGATTTGTACTCAAATATCTTTCTCCACTATCTGGAAATAAAACGACAACTAAACCCTTTTTCAAGCTCTTAGTAATTTTTAGAGCGCCGGACATTGCTGCCCCCGAGCTCATACCTGCAAAAATTCCTTCTTGTTTAGCGATTTTGCGAGCCATTTCATAAGCGTCTTCATCTTTAACGTTTATTTTCTTATCTAACTGAGTTTTATCATAAATACCGGGCTTATAGGCCTCTTTCATATTTTTTAACCCTTGAATTTTATGACCTAAAAATGGCTCTACTCCTATAATTTTAATCTTTGGATTATATTTTTTTAATCTTTTTGAAACCCCCATTAAAGTGCCGGTTGTCCCCACGCTTCCGATGAAATGAGTGATTTTACCTTCAGTGTCCTGCCATATTTCTTTAGCTGTACCATAATAATGAGCTTTCCAATTGTCAGGATTATTAAATTGATCGGCTAACCAGTATTTTCTATTTTTTCTTGCCATTTCATAAGCTTTCTCAATGGCTCCATCGGTACCGCTTTTAGCTGGAGTAAGTAAAATTTTAGCACCAAAAGCTTTTAAGATTTTTCTTCTTTCTCTGCTGACTGACTCAGACATTGTTAAAAGGAGTTTATATCTCTTTACTGCGCAAACTATAGCTAAACCAATCCCCGTATTCCCGCTTGTCGCCTCCAAAACCGTCTTGTTTTTAGTTAATTCTCTTCTTTTTTCTGCCCCTTCAATCATAGAGAGAGCAATTCTATCTTTAACTGAACCGCCGGGATTAAAAAATTCGAGTTTAGCATAAAGCTCTACCTTTTTATTCGGGTTTAATTTATTTATTTTTACTAAAGGTGTACTGCCAATCAGCTGTAAAATATTTTTATTCATCTTTGCAACTTTCTATTATTATAAACAAAAAGCCCCTTTTTCGGAAGAGGCTGGTTCTTGAGTGATTAATTATTGATTATTAAACCAAACCTGCCCCTTCCTTCAAAGAAGTACAACAGTCACAACAAGCAGTTAAACTTGGGGCAATCTGGTCTTTCATATTTATATTTAAAGCTTAATAGAATTAAGGTAAATTGTCAAGGCCGGAAACCAGCAATATCCGTTATTTTCTTTGACAAATATTTTTTATGTTTTATACTATGGACAGTTTCTCTTTTGGTATAGGTCATTACCGAATCCAAAAGAAAAGAAAATTTAATATATAGCGCAAATTATAGCGCAGAAAGGAGGAAAAATGGCCGTTATTGTGTTGGACTGTGGAGGGGTATTGATGGACTCTACACCCCCACTAATTAAGGTATGCACCGACTGGGTGGAAAAATTTTTTAACGTTAAAATAGAAAAAGAGAAAGCAGAAGAGATGATTTTTAATTTTTCTGGCGGGACGTTTAACGAAGGCTTTATAAAGGCCCTGGAATCTCTTTTCCCGGGAGGATATGATAAAGAGATCGTTAAACGCGGCTCTAAAGAGTTGTTTGAAAAAAGGAGGAAGATATACAAAGAAGCAGAGTCTTTCCCGGAGGTAATCGAAACTCTTGAGCAGCTTGTTAGGCACTTTCACTTAGTGATTTCCTCCGGCCTCGAGGGAATCTATCTTGAGGAGTGGCTAACTAGAATCGGCATTATTAATCTGTTTGAGGAAATTTGCAGCGGAGAAAATGGAGATAAGGAAAAACATCTCCAAATGCTCCGTAAAAAGTATCCTCAACCTCAAGAAAAGATTGTCGTTGTGGCTGACTCATCTTATGAGATGAGACTTGGCGATATTTCGATTGGAGTAGCGAGACAGCCATGGCAACGAAAGCTTCTAATCCAAGCAGGAGCTACTGAGGTTATTAGTTCTTTAGACAAACTATTAACAGATAAACCATTAGCAGATAAACTATTAGCACTATAAGGAATCTGCTTAGATTATCGGATTTCGGTGGGCAATCTTTTCTGCCCACTTTTATTTTGATTTTTTAGTAATTTATGCTAAAATGGGGAAAGTCGATAAAGGTAAAGTTTGGTATGAAAATTTAATATGAAAAAAATAGATATTATTTTAGCTTTAGTTGTCGGGGAAATTGCTGCTTGGTTTTTTTACGGCATTTTAAGGAATCTAGGATTGGAAATTAAGTTCTTGTGGTTGATTCTGGCGGTTCTGCTGCCCGTTTTAGCTTTAGCCGGACTCTGGTTGGCCTGGTTTTTAGGAAAGAAACTTTTATGGATTTTTCAGGCAGCTAAGTTTTTCTTGATTGG
>CAYWKA010000004.1:0-1625 GCA_964459265.1 uncultured Candidatus Saccharibacteria bacterium | reverse complement strand
CTTGGCTCCCGAACTCTGGGCGAATGTTGGCGGGATAATTGCGGCTTTTGTTTCAGCTGTTTGGAATTTTATTGGTTACAAATTCATTGTCTTTAAAAGCTAAACTTTAGTTAAAGCGAAAGATAAAATTTATCTCATTAAACAATAATGGCAAATTTAGTTTTGTACAGAAAATACAGACCCAAGACCTTCGCTGAGATAGTTGGTCAAGAGCATGTGGTTCAGACCTTGACCAATGCCATATCATCCGGAATGATTTCCCATGCCTATTTGTTTTCCGGTCCCCGGGGCACCGGAAAAACTACGATGGCCAGACTTTTGGCTAAAGCAGTCAATTGTCAGAACCGCAAGGAAGGGGAAGCTGAACCCTGTAATAAGTGCTCTTCTTGTTTAGAGATTATGGAGAGGCGAGCCCTGGATTTAATTGAGATTGATGCTGCTTCCCACCGGGGGATTGATGAAATAAGAGAATTAAGAGACGGAATAAAGTTTGCTCCAGTTAAATCAAAGTATAAGGTATTTATCATTGATGAAAGCCATCAATTGACCCGGGAAGCAGCCAATGCTCTTTTAAAAACCTTGGAAGAACCGCCTTCCCACGCTATTTTTATCTTAGCTACTACCGAAATTCATAAAATGATTCCGACGATTATTTCCCGTTGTCAAAGGTTTGATTTCAGGAAATTGACGGTACCCGAAATTATCAAAAGATTAGAAGGTATTGCCAAAAAAGAAGCAGCGAAAATTGAAAGGCCGGCTTTGGAGTTAATTGCCTTGAATGCTGGCGGGGCAATCAGAGATGCTGAAAGTTTATTGGACCAGGTTTTAACTTTTTCTGGCACTTCAGATAAAGAAATTAAAGTAGAAAACATTAAAGATTTATTGGGACTGGTAGAAGTAAGTACGGTCAGCAAATTTACCGATTTCCTTTGTCAGAAGAAAGCTGCCCAAGCTATTGATTTTCTTAATGAAATAGCTGAAAAGGGCTCTGACCTTCAACAATTCAGCAAAAGTTTGATTAATTATCTCCGACAGGTCTTAATCCTGAAAATTACCGGCCCGGAAACTAAAAATCCTATTATCTCTGGATTTACTAAAGAAGACTTGGAAAAACTTAAAGGACAGGCAGACAGCTTGAAAGAAGAGGATTTGCGCCGAACTTTAAACCTTTTTTTGGAAGCTGAAAGTAAAATGAGATATTCCCCCATACCCCAGTTACCCTTAGAATTAGCTATAATTGAGTCTTGCCAGCTTGTATAATCATTGCCGGGTCGCCTGCCTGCGCAGGCAGGTCTAATGGTAGGACAACAGGAAAAATATATGTCGTGGCATGTATACATTCTCAGAAGCTTAAGAAATCGATGGTACTATGTGGGAAGTACTAATAGGATTGAAGAGCGCCTAAAGGAGCATAACGCAAAAAAGGTTCTTTCTACTAAATACTACGCTCCGCTGAAATTAGTATTTCTGAAGAAATTTAATTTAGAAAAAGATGCAAGAGTTTATGAAAAGAAAATAAAAGGAAAGAGAATTGAAAAAGAAAAAATAATTAGAAAAATTGAAAATAAAAAGTGAATATTGCGGGGTCGTCTAATGGTAGGACATCACCCCTTGGAGGTGACTAT
>CAYWKA010000003.1:0-53433 GCA_964459265.1 uncultured Candidatus Saccharibacteria bacterium | reverse complement strand
AAAAGTTCGACTTTATTTTCCCAAAATTCAACCAGCGTTGACAAATTGTATTTTTTGTGCTATGAACACAACAGAACACTACCAATACTAAAAATTGGAAAGGAGGTACCGATGGATAAAGTAGACAAATTTCTTCTTTTGCCTTCTTCTGAAATAACTCCGCGCACTTTCGGAGAGCATCCTGATTTAAGAACGAAACAAAAGGCTATTCGTCGCCATATGCGCCGCCACGGCGAAATAAAAACAGCGGAAAAAGCGGTGGAGGCAATAGGAGGAAGAGAAACGTCTGTTATGGAATTTGCTGATTCTCGCCATCCCGAAGTTTTTATTATCCCTCGGGACGAACACATTTTCGTAATTGACGATTTTGGAGACCCAATCGGTTTCCAGCAATGGATGTTCCCCTTTAGCTCAACGGATTTTTATGTTGATCTTGATGGAGAAGGTTTGTTCCATACATTAACTAGCTATGAAGCTTTTTGGAGATTAAGCGGTATTAGCCAACTTGGTTATTTAGTGCCGCCACGGCCCGAAGAATGGGAGAAAGATTACACTATTATTTACTTAACTCACCAATTCCCCCATAGCCGCGGCCTTCACTCTTTATTGGTGGCTATCTTAATGGAAGTTATACTAGCTCGTAATGATTTTCCTCAAAAAGCAAGAATCGATAAGGTTTTAACGGCTGGCTGCCACGATATTGCAATACCGGCTGGCGGTGATTCGGTAAAAAGAGTGGACCCAAAAGAACTGGACGAGGAAAAAAACTTTGCCTGGTCAATCAGACATTATGGTCTGACTAAAAAGTGGTCTGAGCAGTTCGGCTTTAATCTGTCTTTTGCCCAAAAGATGGTTAAAAATCAAGGATTATTCGGTAGGCTTTTGGATGCTATTGATAAAATCTGTTATACCGCTCTGGATTGTTATCATGTTGGCCGTCAGCGACCGGGAAAAATAAGGGACTTCTGTTTGACTCACCCTTTGGTTATGGATGTTTGGCAAGACATCAAATTTACTGCCGACCGGACTGAATTTGCCTTCATAGATGCCGAACGGCTTTTCCGCTTTCTTCTGCTTAGAGCCTATGAGTTCCAGGAATTACTCTATAATCCTTATTCCAGAGCCCTTGATTGTTTATTGAAAAATCTAGTTAAGCCGCTATACGAACAAAAGGTCATCACCAAAAAACAGCTGCTTACACACAACGACGATTGGCTGAAAATGGCTTTAGACCACTATTATCCTGGCGTACTTGGACACTTTATTGAGCCTGAAAATCTTTCCTGTAAAAAGTTCGAGACAGCCCAAGAACAAACCGCTTTCTCCGTTGAAGCGGGTAATAAACTAAGCCATACAGAGTATATTGGCGGATTCAATACCGGTTTAGATTTGCTGGTCTTTGACCAAGGGAGAGTAATATCCTTAAAAGAGGTTATCTCTCAAGACAAAAAAGAACAGCTGGAAGAAATCTCAAGGTCAACCAAGGGTTATTACGTCTATTATTACATATAAAAGTCCTGGGTATTACAATTACACACCGTACCTGGGACTTTGTTTTTGTGCGCCGGTGCATCTCTATTTTTACCGAAATTCAAATAGCATTTTTTTGAAAATGTCGCGAAACAAGATGCGTGTAGACGCCGAACATATAGAAAAACCGCCTCTTAAGTGAAGGCGGCGATCAAAATTGTGCTCTAGCGGTAAGGCTTAAACTTATTTTTCTAAGCGAGAAACTCTAATTAACCCGGAACAGGGAATTATTTCAATTCCTTGTTTTTCTAATTCATCTAAGAATAAATTCATGCCTAAAGAGTCAGAAGACATATGGCCGGCAATAACCACATTGATATTTGCTGCTTGAGCTTCCTTTTTTTGATCTTCAGACATATGCATACCAATTATCGTTCCAATTCCGGCTTGAGCCATTTTTTCATAAATTTTAGGAGTAGGTTCGGTACCACCAGTAATTTCAGCTATGGAAATTTTTCCGCATCTGTTCTCGGGGCTTCCTACAAAAATTTTAGGACCAGCTCCAAACTTAATTGCCTCTTTATATTCTGGAATTTCTTTTAATAAATCCATCAAGCCTTCTATCCTTTCGGGTTTTTCTTTTTCAATTTTTTCCTTCAAAAATTGAGCGGCTAAATTATCGGCTGGAGTATGGGAATTCATTAAGTTTATTTTTAAAAGTTTAGCTGCATCAACTGTCCTTTGATGGTTCAATCTATTTACCCCTCTAGCCACTTCTTCAATTCTTTCTTTCATTAGCCCTTCGGCAATATTAATTGGCACCCCATAGAGATTCAGAACGTCGCATTGCAAATCCATTACATCGGCCAAATGGGCCAGTCCTTTTCCTAAAGGGTGATGGGCAATAACTAAATCTACACCGCCGATTTCCTTGGCTAATAAAAGCTCGGCAGGTTCAATGTCAATCCCTACCATTACTTTTTTGGTTTCTTTATCTTCAGCAATATGGTAAATTCTTGAGTCTAAATAAGGATTTTCTAAGGATTCTATGTCAAATTCTTCTTTCTCTCTTCCAGAAAGTTTTTCATACTTTTTCTTTTTTTCTCTTAAAAACTTTTCTATCCCCTCTTTCCCCCGAAAATCAGCTTCAATTCCTTTATTTATTGCTAGGTTGTAAATTTCGTTTATCTTCATCTTTTTTTGTTAATTTTTTATATAATTCTGCAATTAATTCTTCTTGTTTTTTAACATCTAAAACCTCCCGGCGAATCCGAGCTTTTTCTCGACGGACATATTTTCGTAAAGATTGTGGCATTTTCTCTTTTTCCATCAATAAAAAAGCGATTTGAAAAATTAATTATATATTGATTTAGCAGTTTTTTCATCTTACTCACCTTTAATTACTGCCAAAGGTTTCAATCTAACTACTTTCTTTGATAAACCAGAGTTATGAACGACTTCTACGACATCATCAATATTTTTATAAGCCATCGGTGCTTCTTCAGCAATACCTCTAAGAGACCAGCATTTTATGACAATTCCTTTTGATTCTAATCTATTTACCACTTCTTGTCCAGAGGCTCGCCTCATTGCCTCATGGCGGGACATTGCTCTGCCGGCACCGTGACAAGTACTAAACCAAGCTTCTTTACCTTCTTTTGTTCCAACTAAAACATAGGAGGCAGTGCCCATTGAACCGGGGATTAAAACCGGCTGGCCGACTAAACGATATTTTCCTGGAATTTCGCTATGCTCTGAAGGAAAAGCTCGAGTAGCGCCCTTTCGATGAACACATACTTCAATTTCCTTCCCATCAACGACATGTTTTTCAATTTTTGCGATATTATGAGCAACATCATAAAGAAGAGTTAAGGGAGAAGTTTTTTCTCCTAAAACTGACTGCCAGGCTTTTCTGGTAAAACGTGCTATCATTTGACGGTTCGCCCAAGCGTAATTTGCCCCGCAGGCCATAGCCGAAAAATATCTTTGACCTTCGGAAGAATTAATCGGGCAAGCAGCTAATTCCCGGTCAGGCAATCTTATTCCGTATTTATCCATAGCTCTCATCATTATTCTTATGTAATCGGTAGCAATTTGATGACCTAAGCCTCGTGAGCCAGTGTGAATCATGATAACGACCTGATCTTTAAACAAACCGAAAGTTTCAGCTGTTTTCTCGTTAAATACTTCGTCTACTTTTTGAATTTCCAAAAAATGATTACCGGAGCCTAAAGTCCCTACTTGATCTCTCCCCCGATTTTTAGCATGGTCAGAAACCATAGAAGTATCGGCTTGAGAAAGTTTACCATTCGATTCGCAGTTCTCTAAATCTTCCTTCTCTCCATATCCTTGTTCCACTAATCTTTGGGCTCCGCCTTCTAAAACTTTATTAATAGACGAGATGTCTAATTTTAACTGTCTTCCCCGGCCTAAACCAGAAGGGACTTCTTTTTGGATTTCGGTAGCTAATTTTTCTAAATGTGGTTTAATTTCTTTTTCAGAATATTCCGATTTTAACAACCTCATTCCGCAATTAATGTCGTAGCCGACCCCGCCAGGTGAAATTACGCCTGTCTTAATATCCATGGCAGCCACTCCACCAATTGGAAAACCGTAACCTTCATGCATGTCTGGCATAGCTAAACTATAATTTATTATTCCCGGCAGAGTAGCCACATTAACTAATTGGTAAAGAGATTTATCCCGTAAAGCATCTTCCAGCATTTCTACTGAAATATAAGCCCGGGCCGGAACCAGCATGTCATCTCTAAAAGATTTGGGAATTTCCCACAAGTAGTCATTTATTTTTCTAAAATCTTTTTTCGAAATCATATATATTTTATTCTAACTTAGATTTTAAAAAATAAAAGGACTGCACTAAACCGCAGTCCCTGAAAAAGCTCTGGCCATTTTTCCTGCCAGATGAAGGCTTTCTTGGGATTTTTCGTTCCCGGAAAAATAGGAAAAGTTAATCACGATTCTATCCACATCCTTATTGGCATCGAAGTAACAAATCCTTTTTTCTTTTTTGTTGAGAATGAGTAAGAATTTTTTAAACTCAAACCTTTCCGCACATTCTTTTATCATTCTGGAGACAGTCTTCCTCAAGTCCTCGTCCATCAATCGGTATTCTATTAATTCCTTATCTTTTTCAGCAACTTCAATGTCTAAACCTCCTCCTCTTAATCTTTGAATCCACTTATCGAGTGAAAACAACGCTGGAAAACATTCTTCTTCTTTTTCCTCAATCGGTCTTATTTGCATTCTCCCCTCCTTTGGAGTTGATAATTACGAAATGAGAAAGTACCTGTAATTCATTATTACTCAAATTTTATTGTATATCAAATTTTAATAATTGTCAAACGTCAAATAAAACTATGGCTTCCCAATTTTTATCTTTTTTTTGCCGCACTTCTAAATTATGATAAGTGACTGCCTTGATGTCTTCACCAAATCTTTCTACTTTTTGACCGGTAAGTTCTCCTTCGATTTTTCTATCAGTAAATTTTTTAAAATTTACATTATTATAAACTTCTTTATTAACTTGGCCCAGATAAAGTGCTTCACTCAAAAAATCAACTAAAAGAGTCAATAAATCAGGGGAGTTTATTTTAATTTTTCTTTTAACTTTTTTAGTAATTTTGATTTCGGGTTTTTGGCTTTTAGTCATCGCTAAAAGCATATTTAAAAAAAGCTCTTTTTTATCTTCACCAAAAGCCCTAATTTTAAGATCGGCCCTATGGGATAGGATTTCAAATTTTTTCATAAACTTAGTTTTTCAAATTCCTCACGAGCAACTTTTCTGTCGTCCCAAGGTATTTTTTTACCTCCCTTCACGCAAATCCAAGGTTCACAACCCTTGCCGGTGATCACTACGATATCTCCTGGTTTCGCTAATTCTAAAGATTTTCTAATCGCCTCTCTTCTATCTAAAATCTCATAAAAATTGGAGGTTGGGAATTGGGATTTGGAAATTCCAGATTTTATCATTGATAAAATCTGGTAGGGGTCCTCGTCATACGGATCTTCATTAGTAATAATCACTTTGTCGCAATATTGAGCGGCAACCTTACCAAGAACCGGTCTTCTCCATTTATCCCTTCCTCCACCGCAAGAACCAAAAACAGCTATTATTCTTTGCGGAGAAAATATTTTCTTGATTGCCTGGTAAAGCTTCTCTAAAGCATCGGGAGTAACCGCGTAATCGACTAATACTTTGAATGGTTCTTTAATTACCATTTCCATTCTGCCGGGAATTCCTTCAGCTTTTTCTACCGCCTTTTGGCAAGTTTCCAAATTAATTCTTTGAGACAGACCAACACAAATTGCTGCCAGAGCATTATAAAGATTAAAATCACCAATCAACTTTAATTTAAATTGAGTGTTTTTAGTATTAATGTCTCCTTGAGTTAAACCATAAGTGTATTTTTTATTGGCCGGAAATTGTAAAAAATATTGAGCGTTTTTGTCGTCAACGTTGATGACGTGAGTGCCTTTAGTGGCTTGGAAAAGTTTTCCTTTGGCGGCTCTATAATTTTCGAAGCTTCCATGAGCTTCAATATGTTCGGGACTTAAATTAGTAAAAACCGCCACATCAAAATCAATAAATTGATGGCGATGCTGTTTGATCCCCTCGGAGGTTACTTCCAAAACTGCATATTGGCATTTATTATTTACTGCTTGTCTTAAAAATTTCTGAATTTTGAAGCGACCAGGCATGGTCATCTTCAAGGTATTGGGACTTTCTTTGTCGCCAATTTTAAATTTAATGGAAGATAAAGATGCTACCTTATACCCCGCTGTTTCTAAAATCTTAGTTGTTAAATTAATCACAGTGGTTTTACCGTTGGTGCCGGTAACCCCAACTACCTTCAGCTTTTTTGAAGGAAACCTGTATAAAACTGCACCCAAAAGAGCCAATCCAAAATGATACCAACTAAGCAAAAAAGGGGGGATAAATTTTTTAATCAAATCCTTCATTAATTTTATTCTAACTTAAACTTGAAAAAAGAGAAAATTTGAGCCAAAATTAATCTGTTATGTTTAGGCTTGTTTCACAGTTTAAGCCCACTGGCGATCAGCCTCAGGCGATTGAAAAATTAGTTAAAAATTTAAAAGCTGGGGCACAACACCAAGTGCTTTTAGGAGTTACGGGTTCGGGCAAAACCTTTACCATGGCTAATGTAATTGAGAAATTACAAAGGCCAGTTTTAATTATCTCTCACAATAAAACCTTGGCGGCTCAAACTTATCAAGAATTTAAAGAGTTCTTTCCTAAAAATGCGGCTCATTATTTCGTTTCTTATTACGACTATTATCAACCCGAGGCCTATATCCCCCAAACCGATACCTACATTGAAAAAGATGCCAAAATTAACGAGGAAATTGACAGATTAAGACATGCGGCCACTCAAGATGTTTTATCTAGAAATGACGTAATTGTGGTGGCTTCGGTCTCTTGCATTTACAACATTGGTTCTCCGGAAGACTATCAAAAGGTTGCTTTGGGAATTAAATCTGGCCAAAAGATAAAAAGAAAAGATTTTATTTCTCATCTGACTAATTTACAATATCAGAGAAACGATATTGATTTTAAGCCCGGCGCCTTTAGAGCTCGCGGAAACGTCATTGATATTTATTTAGTCACCGGCGAAGAAATTGTTAGAGTAGAGTTTTTTGGTGATGAAATTGATAAAATTTCGGTTTTATCTCCTTCTTTTCTATCACGAACAAAAACGCCCCACCACGACGATCGTCGTGTTATGGCGTATAGAATATATCCGGCTCACTTTTGGGTTACTCCTTCAGATAAATTAGGCATAGCCATTGAAAACATTAAGCTGGAACTTCAAGAGCAATTAAAAAAACTAAAGAGGGGAAGGAAATTGTTAGAAGTCCAAAGATTAGAGCAAAGAACTAACTATGATCTGGAAATGTTAAAGGAGACCGGTTATTGTCACGGGGTTGAAAATTACTCACGGCATTTAGAGTTTAGAAAGCCAGGCCAAGCTCCTTATACTTTAATTGATTATTTCCAAAAAGATTTACTGGTCTTTATTGACGAATCTCATATGACTATACCCCAACTAAGAGCAATGGCAGTGCAAGATAGGGCCAGAAAAAGAACTTTAATTGAGTATGGATTCAGGTTGCCCTCGGCTGTTGATAATCGACCTTTAACTTTTGAGGAATTTAATCAAAAGGCTTCTCAAATAATTTATGTTTCCGCTACGCCCGAAGAATACGAAAAGAAAAAAGCCCTTCAACAAACTCAGGGCAAACCTAAATATATTGTTGAACAGTTAATTAGACCAACCGGTCTTTTAGAACCCTCAATTGAGGTAAGGTCAACTAAAAATCAAATTCAAAATCTCATTGAGGAAATCAATAAAAGAACTGCTAAAAAACAAAGGGTTTTGGTACTGACTTTAACTAAAAGGTTGGCTGAAGCTCTTTCCGATTATTTAGCTGAGAAAAGTATTAAAACCCAATGGCTTCATGCCGAAGTTAAAACTTTAGAGAGACCTCAAATTCTTAAAAATTTCAGGGAAGGGAAATTTGATGTTTTAGTTGGAATTAATCTTTTAAGAGAGGGGTTAGATTTGCCGGAAGTAGCCCTGGTGGCAATTTTAGATGCTGACAAAGAGGGTTTTTTGAGAAATGAAGTTACTTTAATTCAAACTATGGGCCGGGCCGCCCGTCATCAAGAAGGGTACGTTATTCTCTATGCAGATAAAATAACTCAATCTATGAAGACGGCTATTCAAGAGGTTTCCAGAAGAAGAAAAATTCAAGAGATTTTTAATAAAAAACATAAAATAACTCCTCAACCAATTATAAAGGAAATCAGAGCCTGGCCATTTGTTTCTAAAGAAAAACAGGTGGCTTCTGAATTTGGGACGATTGGTGATATAAATCTCTTGGAAAAGGAAATGAAAACGGCTGCTAAAAACTTAGATTTTGAAAGAGCAGCAGAAATCCGCGACTTGATAAAAGAAATCAAAAGTGGTAAAAAAAGAATATATGCCAATCACTAAATCAGCTAAAAAAGCCCTTCGTCAAAATCAAAAACGAAGAACCCGAAATTTTGCCAAAAGGAGAAAACTAAAAAGCCTCTTAAAAGAAGTTAATAGTTTGGTTTTAGAAAAAAAAATTACTGAAGCAAAAAAGCTTTTACCTCAGGTTTACAAGATTTTAGATAAAGCAGCTAAGACCGGCTTAATTAAGAAGAATGCGGCAGACAGAAAAAAATCAAGGATGACCAGAATGGTTTTTAAACCTCAGCAATAAGTAAATCCAAAGCGGTTTCTGGCTCTAATTTGCCACTTTTTATAGACAGATCTACTTCAAATATTTTTTGGTAGATTTTTTTTAATTCCGGAATGGTAAATTTCTGAGCTAAGACATAGCACTTTTTTACCAAAAAAGGGTGGAAATGGGTTATTTTAGAAATAGCGTAAGGAGATTGATATTTTTGGCTAAGATTTTTTATGATTAGTAAGTTCCGAAATTGGAAAGCAATCATTGCCAAAAGATATAAGGGATTATCTCCTTTTTCTAAGTGCTTGTGGATTAATTCTAAGGCCTGCTTTTTATCCTTTAAGGCGAGGGAGTTAATGGTCTTGAAAATATCGTTCCCTTCGTTTGACCTAACCAGAAGTTCTATATCTGCTGGTTCAATTTTTTTACCCTTTTTGTAATCAGCCAGTTTCTTTATCTCATTTGAGAGTTGCCAAAGATCGTTTCCGACAAACTCAATGAGCTTTTCCAGGGCTTCTGGATTAATGTCTGTTCTATAATTATTGAGTTCTTTCCTGGCCCAACTTTTCAGTTTTTGACCCTCCAAAGGTTGAAACTCCTGAGATTTTTCTGCTTTTTTAAAAATTTTAGTTAAAGAGTTTCCTCTAAGAATCTCTCCTTCTTCATAGAACAGAATTACGTCATCTGAGTTAATGAACTTTTTTAATTCGGCTAAAAAGCGTTCTTTAAATTTCTCATTTTTGGCCGTATTAGTTAAAATTATCAATTTTTTTTCAGCGAACATTGAAACAGATTGAACCTCATCTTGAAAATCTTGAAAATTTAGATTTTCACCATTAAAGTATTTTAAATTCAGGCCGCTTTTATGAATTTTTCTGTATTGTTCTATTATTTCGTTTAATTTCCGCCGCGACCTGTATGTATCTTGACCGTAAAGAAAAATTATCATAAGAGAAATAAAAAAACTCTTTCTTCTACCCCCTTTTGTTAAGAATACTTTAAATTACACTTTTATTCTAAATGCCTTGAGTAGCAAAATGGCTCCTATTAGATATCCCCATCTGGCATAAATCGGAGAAATGAATAGACAGATAAGCGAAGGAAGGAATAAAAACAGGAAGCCCATTCCGTAAAGTAGGCCTTTGGTTCTTAATTTTTTCTCTTTTAACTTAAAGGTGTTATATAAAACTATACTGGTTAGTAAAGCGGGGCCAAATATAAAGATAAATATTGTAACATTACTCGGTGTTCCCGCAGGAGCATGCCTTATTACCTTGTAAGAAAAAGGTTCAAAAGGAGCTTGAGTTACCTCGCTGACCAAGGGGAAACTCATTAAACCAATCAAGACAACAATAATGGATAATAAACATATCAAAAAGAAGACTTTTTTAAAACGTTCCGGGGTAAATTCTTGAGTTAAAAATTGAAGTATCAAAACGCCCCCTAAAGTATGAAAAAATATACCAGCCTTACCAATTGTAAGTTGGAATTTATATAATTCAAACTGGGTAAGAATATCTCTGACCATATAAGTAAGAATTCCAAAGGCGACAAGAAATAAACCCAGCGATAGTACCTTCCCGAGGAAATAATTTATTCGCCGACTTGTTTTAAGAGTTTCATTTCCAACGAAGGAAAGCAAAATAATCGTTGAAAGCATTACTAATTGGGTAAACATAAATTTTTATTAAATAATTAAGGCAGTTGACAGTTAGGGCAGAAATGGGCAGAGCGGCCAGCTAATTTTATTTTTTTTATAATGGTCCCGCAACGACCACATTTTTTACCTTCCCGGCCGTAAACTTTAAGAAATTGAAGGTAATTACCCTTTTGACCGCAAGCATCGCGGTAATATTGCTCGGTAGTTCCGCGATACTGAATGGCTTTTCTTAAAATTTTTTTGATATTCTGGAAAATCTGTCGAACTTCCTTATCGTCTAATGTTTTAACCTGTCGCAAAGGATTAATTTTAGCTGCGAACAAAATCTCATCTGAATAAATATTGCCAATGCCAGCAATGGATTTCTGATCCATAAGTAAAGGCTTAATTTTTGAATTCGGCCGTTTCTTTAAAAGAACTTTGAAGGTTTTAAAATCAATTTCTAATGCTTCAGGGCCGAACCCTTCTTCTATTTTCCTTGTTCCTTTTGTTTTTTTCCACCAGCCAAATTTACGCACATCATTAAAAAACAGCTGCGAACCATCTGCAAAATTAAAAACCTTACGCGTATATAACGAAGGTTTCCCATTAAAAATCAATTGCCCAGTTAATTTCAGGTGGAAGATTAAGTTTGAACCGTCGGCAAAATCAATTATGAGAATCTTGGCTCTTCTCCGAACATTAATGATTTTCTGGCCATTTAGTCTTTTACCAATAATTTTCTGAGCTAATTGCCGCCGAATTGTCTCAACTTCCGGCAACTCGGGCATACATTATTTAAGAACGGCTTTGATTTTATCAATAATTTCTCCAGGGGTAAAGTGGGCTTTAATTAAGTAATCCACCGCCCCAAGTTTTAATCCTTTCTCGACGTCTTCTTTCTGGCCAAGATTGGAAAGAATAATCACTGGAATTGAAGTCAAGGTAGGGTCATCTTTCATCCGAGATAAAACTTCGAAGCCATCTATGCCAGGTAAAATTAAATCAAGTAAAATTAAATCAGGCTTTTCGCTTTTTATTTTTTTGATTCCTTCTTCTCCGTCAACTGCCTCGGAAACTCCAAAATTTTCTTTATAAAGTTTCTGAGCGATAAGCTCTCTTAAAAATCTGTCATCTTCAATAATTAAAATATTTTTTGCCATAGTCTTTGTAATCCCCGCGTGGAAAAAATAGGGGCGAAGCAACAAAAGATAAGTAAGGGTTGAGGGATTACTTATTTACCTATCTGTTTCACTACTTTATCGATTACTTCTTGAGGGTCAAATTCTGTTTTAATTAACCAATCTTTTGCTCCTAATTTTTGGGCTCGGTCGATTTCCACGGGTTGGCCAGAATTAGAAATAACAATTACTGGGATACCTTTTATTCTTCTGTCTTTCGCCATTTCTTCCATAACCTCAAGTCCTCCCATCTTTGGCATAATAATATCGAGTAAAACAAGATCGGGCTTTTCTTCTCTCATCATCTTAAGCCCTGTTTCTCCCTCTCGGGCTATTGAGATTTCGTAGCCTTCTTTAGCTAATTTTTTTTGGAGGAGACTAGTTATAATTTCTTCATCCTCAACGATTAAGATTCTTTTGGCCATGTTATTTTATTTTACCATGCGAAAGAGGTCTGGCAAGCGTTTTACTTAGCAAAGCTAAGGGGAGGATACAGCGGATGGGTTGTCGTTTTCAACCAGTAAGGTGAAATAAAATTATGAAATTTCATCTTTAACTTGCTGGTTTAGTCTTTTTCAACTGTTCCTCTAGTTTTTTTATAGTTTTTTTAAGTTCGACCATCTTTAATTCTCGGCCGACTGCCAGCTTATTGAACCTTTCTAATTCTGCCATTTTTGATTCTAATTCTTTTGTTCTCTCTCTAACTTTTTTTTCTAATTCCTTACTGTATTTTTCCAGTTCTACCCTTGATTCCTGTAAATCCTTAGTCATCTGGTCAAAGGCGGCAGCTAGTTCTCCTATTTCATCCTTGGTTTTAATTTCTATTTTTGTATCTAGTTTTCCTTTACCTATTTCAATGGCGGCGTTTCTTAAACTTATTATTGGTTTAGTAATTCTTGCTGAAAGATAGAAGCCAATCCAAGCAGCAAAGATGGCACTTAGAATAATAATCCCTATTGATAGTCCTATCCCATAAATCACTGCTTGGTATGCTTCTAAGGCCGGCAATTCAACCACCACTGCCCAATCGGGTGTAACAAGATGGGCATGATTAGATATAACATAAGTATCTTGGATACCTTTTGATATATCAGCCCCGGGCTGATAGGTCAAGTCCTCACCCTTAACGAATTCACTCACCTCTTTAAGATGAATTAAGTTTTCTCCTCTTAAAACACGGGCGATGTCATTAAAAGCTATCAAATCGCCGTCCTTATCGACCACATAAGCCAGACCTGCCTCACCGATCTTTATCGTAGCTACTGTATCCCACATGAATTTCAAGTTTACTTCGGCCATTAAGATTCCTCTGAAATCACCGAAGACATCTGTCAGCGGAACAGCCATTACTACCATTGGCTCACTGGTCATTTCGTCAATATATACAGAGCTGATGTATATTTCTTTCTGGCTGACCTTGGAAAAAAGTTCATCTTTATCATACTTTATTAATTGCTCTGACAATAATTCTGAAAGGCGGGAGGCTTTTACTAATTCCCGTCCTTCTGTATTAAATAAAATTAATTGGCGGAAGGAAAGCTCTTTACCAAGCAATTCTTCTAATGTTAGCTTCTGTTCTTTCTGGCCAACAATTGCCAGCCTGCCACCAAGAGTGACTACTTTCTCCAAAATACTAAATTTCTCTATAATAAAACTCTTGACTGTATTAGCTGCATCTTTAGCGATGAGTTGCTGTTGTTCGGCAATGATTCTTTGTTGGGCGCGAAAACTGAAATACATCTGCAAACCACCGGCAACCAGTAAAACTGCCGCGCTTAAGGTTAAAAAAGCAATAGCTAAAGTTACTCTTAGGCTCCGGAATTTCCTTATTTTTTTCTCTTGGTTAGTAATTACCATAACAATTTACTTTAAGCAGGATTTTTAACAAGGTTTATTTCAAAATTTAACGTATTAACGAATTATCTCAGTCGCCCTCATCAATAAGCCTTCGCTCACGGTTAATCCTAGCTCTTGGATAAGTTTATAATTTAGGCGCAGATCATTGTCAGCTGTAACAACAGGGATTGTGCCAGCCGGTATGCCCTTTAGAACTTTGTCGACCAGAGGCGCAGCCAAACTGCCCATTTTGGTATTAGTAGGATGAAAACCAATGATGGGTCCATAGGTTTCTTTAAAAACCATAGCACTGCTAACAGGCAATCTATACTCATCGGCAAACTTAAATACTAACTCAGTAACCTCAGGTGTGATAGAAAAAGGTTCAGCCAGCATGATAATGGCGTCCATACCGATATCAGCCGAAGCAGCGCGTTCATCAAGATAAGCTTTAACTTCCGCCGGACTAGTGAAAAGCCCGGGTATCAAGGTCATCCCTAAAGATGAGGCTACCGGCTCCATTGCTTCAAATTGAGAAGAAACCGTTGGATAATCTTTAAGACAAGGTATCCAGACTCGTTTAACCTGGGGCGCTATCTCGTGTAAGAATTCCAGACGACCGGTAGCGCTTTCAGTGGTGGGGTAGCGAACGCCAGTGATATTGCCGCCAGGAGTGCGTACACTATCTACCAGACCAGTACCTTCTATGAAAGCGCAACTAAAGACAACCGGGATTCCTGTCCCCGCGGCGACTTTCTTAGCCTCCACGGTTGCTTCGGTTGCAAACGAGAATATCAGATCAACTTTTTCGTCTATAAATTTTTGAACGGTTTGCTCATTCCCAACCGGCTCAGGAGCTTCATACACATCGTAAACTATATTCTGGCCCTCAATATAACCCAGTTCTGTCATTTTCTCTTTGAAGGCATCAAACAGATCGATAAAGAAATCCCCACCAGTCCAAAGGACGCCGACCCGGTAAACCTTGGGTGCTTCTTCTTTCTCAGTTAATAGAAAATACCCTCCAATCACTACCAATACAACAATTATTAGTCCAATTAATAATTTTTTGCTCATATATTTTTTTATATAAATTTATTTTCCGACCTTGAGGAGGACTGGATCCCTTTATTTAACTTTTAGCTAGTGTGATACCTTAACGAATTATCTCAGTCGCCCTCTCTAATAAGCCTTTAGATACTGTCAATCCTAATTCTTGAGCCAATTTGTAGTTGAACTTCAGGAAAGTTTCAGATGAAACAACTATTATTGCGCCAGCTGGAGTACCTCTAAGAACCTTATCAGCCAAGGGTGCTGCTTGTTCGCCTGTTTTGAAGTGGTTAATTCCAATATCGAAAAGAGAACTATAACCCTCCACCTCCATCAAGGCCCCACCAATTGGAATCTTCTGTTCAGCCGCAAAGCGGGCTAATTCCAGAAAGGGTTCAGCCGTCACGCCAAGGGGCTCAGGTATGATAAGGATTGCGTCTATGCTAATATCACCAGATGCGATAAGCGCCTCTAGACTGGTTTTAACTTCTGCTGCATCATCGGCAGGAAGCTCGGTCAAGGTTACACCCGCGGCTGCCGCTACCGGACGCAATGCCTCCAACTGACTGGCGACAATAGGATAACCTCGTTGATAAGGTATTAACATATGTTTAGTTTCCGGTGCTAGTTCGCGCATAACTTCAAAGCGTTGGAGGGCGATGTCCGGACCGGGGTAGCGAACGCCAGTGATATTTCCTCCGGGCTCGGCCACGCTCTCTATCAGACCAGTATCTTCTATATTGGCAACTGAGAAGACTACAGGGATACCCGTCCCTTGGGTGGCTGCCTTCGCCTCTTGAGATGCTTCGGTGGGAAAGACGAAAATCAAGTCAACCTTGTCTTCCACGAATTTCTTGAGTATTCTCCTGTACTCAGTTATATCAAAGTCTGTTTTCTGAAGGTCATAGATAATGTTTTTGCCCTCAATATAGCCCAGTTTTTCCATCCCGGCCTTGAAACCGTCCGCTGCATCTTCAGCAAAAACCAGTCCAGATAAAATGCCTACTCGATAGATCCTTCCCTCTTCTCTCTTGGGTAATAATAGGAAGTAAACTCCAACAACCAATAAAACAATTATTAAAAAACTGACAATTAATTTTGATTTGGACATAATAGTATTTTATTAATTTTAAACTACAACCTTTGGCTAGATTTAACGAATTATCTCGTCTGCCCTCTCCAATAAACCCTCAGGCACTGTTAGCCCCATCTCCTGAGCCACTTTGTAATTAAGCTGAAAGTAGGGCTCGGCTGAAACAACCGGGATGTTACCAGCTGGAGTACCTTTTAATATTTTATCAGCCAGGGGAGCTACTTGCTTTCCAGTATTGAAGTTATGAATATGGACGCCAAAAAGAGACCCACAACCTTCTACTTCTATTAAAGCGCCGGCGT
Source organism: uncultured Candidatus Saccharibacteria bacterium (assembly GCA_964459265.1). Classification (GTDB taxonomy): domain Bacteria; phylum Patescibacteriota; class Minisyncoccia; order Minisyncoccales; family Paceibacteraceae; genus Paceibacter. Next base: position 37,602 of record CAYWKA010000003.1, on the reverse strand, counting down.
TGGGAATTTTATGCTCAGCCGCGAATTGACACATTGCTAAAAAAGCATCGGGAGTCACATAAAGAGGTTCAGCTAAAGCCAGAATGGCATCCAGACCAATATCATCTAACTTAGCTCGCTCATCAAGAAGAGCCTGGACTTCTGCTGCATTGTCAGCCGGAGCTTCTATTAAGGTGATACCGACCGCTTCGGCCGCCAAATACAATACCTCCAACTGACTGGCGACAATAGGATAACCTCGTTGATAGGGTATCCATATTCGTTTGGCCTCTGGCGCCAGTTCACGCATAATCTCGAAGCGTTGGAGGGCGATGTCCGGGCCGGGGTAGCGAACACCAGTGATATTTCCCCCGGGCTCGGTCACACTCTCAACCAGACCAGTACCTTCTATGTTGGCAATGGTAAACACCACGGGGATTTCTGTCCCCTGAGTGGCTATCTTGGCTTCTTGAGTGGCTTCGGTAGGAAAAACGAAAATCAAGTCAACTTGGTCTTCCACGAATTTCTTAAGTATTCTTCTGTATCCAGTCATGTCAAAGTCTGTTTCCTGGTAGTCATAAATGATATTCTCACCCTCTAAGTAACCCAACTCGGCCATTCCGGTTTTAAAACCGTCGGCTGCCTCAGCAGCATAACTTAAGCCAGATAGAATACCTACCCGATAGACCTTTGGAGAGAGTTCTTCGGCTCTTTGTATTACTAAAAAGTATACTCCAATTACCACTACTATTAATAAGAATATAATTAATCTGATTAATGATTTTTTGCTCATATTTTTTTATATAATTTTTTTTTCCGACCTTTAGTTGGCTTTTAACCATTCTTCCGTCTTTATTTCTCGGCCAAGAGATGGTTTCTTTATTAATTTTAGAATATTATTAAAATTTTTCCAACAGGAAGATAAACTAAAAAACCGAATACAAAAACAGTCAACGTATCAGCAAGTCCAGAAAAAGGAAGGCACCATAGTGGGTTTCATTAGAACGTTTTTAAAAATTCTGTAAATTTCTCTTTAATGGGAATCGTAAAATAAAAGGTGGCGCCTTTCCCTTCTTCAGATTCAAACCAAGTTTTACCACCGTGAGCTTCAATAATATTTTTTGTGATGTAAAGACCCAGACCGGAGCCTTCGGTTTCTGATCGTATCGCATTAGCTGCCCGGAAAAACTTAGTAAATACTCTCTCTTGCTGATCTTTGGGAATTCCTATCCCCGTATCCTGAATTTGGAACTCTATGCTCTTTTTGGTATCTCTTATAGATACTGTCACTTTCCCGCCAGAAGGAGTATATCTTATAGCATTATCAAGAAAGTTCTGAATAGCCAGTCTCATTTTCTCAATATCTATTTTTACTTCTGGTAATTTCTTTGTGGGTTTTTTAAATTCAAGTTTAAGTTTTTTCTTTTTAACTTCATCCTGATAAGAAGTTATAACAAATTGAACTACCTCTTCAATCTGGGCGAGTTGGGGCCGGTAAAGATACCTTCCTTCTTCAATTCTGGTTACATTTAAAAGGTCGTTGATTAAAGAAATCATTCTTTCGTTGCTTTGATAAGTCTTTTCAATAAAATCTTTCTGTTCTTTGGTTATCTCCCCAAGATCTCCATCTAACAGCATTCTTAAGGTCCATTTAATCGCCGATAGAGGAGTCCTTAGCTGGTGAGCAGCCAGAGAAACAAATTCTGTTTTTAATCTTTCTACCATTTTCTCTCGGCTAATATCGTGCAAAATTATAACCGTTTCTTCTCGAGGAGCTAAAGAAACACTGGTGATTTCTAAGATTTGTTCAGGGGGTTCTTTAAAAGAAAGTTCTTCTCTAGATAAAGCCTTCCCTCCTTCTTTCTTTTTTAATAACGCAGCAAGTTTTTTAAACGGTGATTTTTCAGTAAGAGTGTCGAGAATTTTCCCTTCCACTTCCTCTGCTCCAACTCCAAGTAAACTTTTTCCCTCAGGATTAATTAAAGTAATCCGATTTTTTTTGTCCAGAACTACCAAACCGTCAGCAAAATTAGTAATAATGGCTCTAGTTTTATCTCTTTCTTCTTCGGCCAGAACCCTTAACTTATCAACGTCCTCTAATATATTCGCTAGAGCGGTTCTTAATTTTTCTAATTCTTGAGTTCTTTCCTCCAATTCTTTTGCTCTTTCTTCTGCTTCTTTTGTTCTTTCTTCAGCTATCTTTCGGGCCTCTTCCGTATCCTCTAACATATTAGTCAAGGCCTTCTTTGATTGTTCTAACTCTAACGTTCTCTCTTCAATCTTATGCTCTAAGTTTTTAGTCAGCCCACTCAACTCCCTAGTTATTGCTTCCGCTCTTATATCTGAAGCAGTCTTAGCCTCTTCTAATTCCTTAGTATATTTCTCCAACTGTTTTTGATACTTTTTAATCTTAGAAAGGTCAATAATGGTTAAAAAGTAACCGATCGGGTTTCCTTTTGGATCTTTTCTCAAAGAAATAGAAATAGAAACTGGAATTTTTTCTTTATTTTTAGTAACTAGGGTGGTTTCTTTTTCTCTAATTCTTTCTTTGTTCTGAACCTCTTCGAGGAGTTTTACTATATCTTTTTGGGGATAAAAAAGTACTCCAACGTGTTGTCCTATTATTTCCAAGGGAGCATAGCCGGTCAGAATTTCTGCAGTTTTATTCATATCAACCACCACTAAAAAGGAACTTAAAGTACAAACTGAAACGGGCAGAATTTCTCTTAATTCATCTAAATATTTTTTGAGGTCCTCGAAATCTTCTTTTAATATTTCTAACTCCTGCCTTTTAGATTCTTTTTCAATCATTGATATTTTTTTACTTATAGGTCCACTTTAATAAATATTCATGATAATCGTCACCTCTAAACATACATTTGGTTTCTTCAGCCTTTACTTCTTTCAATCTTGGGTCTGTTAATTTTGCTATTCCTATAAAGAAATGGCTTAAATAGAAACAGTGAAGAGGATGCAGTTTAAAATTCTTTAGTCGTAAAATACCATAGCCGTGACCACCTCTTTTTTCAACATTATGAAAATCAACTATTTCAAGGAGGCCGGTATTAAAATATCTTGACCACAATCTAGCACTAGCTCTAAAAATCTGCTCTACAGAGAGAAAGTGTCTCATAAATAACCTGACAATAAAAGAAACTTTTGTTGAAGATTCCGCTATCTCAGCTATCTCTTTTTCCCCCCAATTAAAAACGGTTAGATAAGCATAATCAGAAATCATTTTTAAACCTACCGGATACCACTTGGTATCCTGTATTTCTTTATATTTTATGGGGTAACCTAACTCTTCTGTTTTTTTCTCCACTGCTTTTAATCCTTTTTCTCCTTTCTTTTTTAAAATATATTCTAATTCACCTTCAAAAGCAGAACCCCTTACCTTTATAGGCATTTTCATTATTTTTTTTATTTCTTCAAGTGACGGAATATAAAATTTTATAGATTTTTTTTCCATAATTGCTAATGTTTCCATCTTATTAAGTATTCCTGATATTCATCTCCCCCAAAAGGAGACTTGGTTTCTTTGACTCTAACTTCTTTGAATTTTTTTGCTAACTTAGTTATACCCAGAAAATAATATCCTAGATAAAAAAAATGTAAGGGATGCAATTTAAAATCTTTTACTCTAACAATCAAAGAGCCTTCTGTCTTAGAATCTTTGAATTCGCAAACTTCAACTTTACCTTGATTAAAAAACCTTTTCCATAATCTAGGAGCAGCAATTTTGGCTATTTTTTCGGGAATAGCAAAGTATTTCATCAGTAATCTTATTGTAGAAGAAATTTTTGGTGCTATTTCTCCCAGTTCAGCAAAATCCTTTTCTTTAAAATTAAATTTTTCCTGTAAGATAAAAAAAATCCCGATTAGCGTGCCAGCCGGATACCATTCAAGGTCTTTTATCTCTGCTGGAGAAAAAGAAAACCCCAAACCTTTAGCCTCTTTCTCAACTATCTTTATCCCATCGTTGCCTAATTTTTCTTTAAGCTCTTTATAAATTCCTTCTTTTAAAATAAGCCCTTTTATTTTGGCTGGATTTGAAATTGCTTCTTCTACCTCTTTTCTTGTAATTTTATTGCTTTTCATTTTAGTTTTTCTAATCTTCTTTTATTTTACCAGAAAACAAAAAAACTCTTAAATGGAGTAATTTTAAGAGAAGATTATGGTAATTTATTAAGTAAGCTATAAAATTCCAGATTCCTTAAGGTCTGAGCCGCCTTTTTTTTATCGTATTCACCAAAACTACATTTTTTAAAATTAAAATCTATTGGTACATCTTTTTTAATCTGAACTAAGGTTTTACTAAAAAAAGCTTGCTCTCTATATTTCAATAATATCTCTCTAATCTTTGGTTTTATTTTTTCAGTTTTTTCGCTCTTTCTTTCTAAATTTTGATAAAGATTTTCTAAGCTTCCGAACTCCTTAATTAACTCGGTTGCTGTTTTTTTACCAATTCCGGTTACTCCGGGAATATTATCTGAAGGATCTCCCATGAGAGCTTTGAAATCGAGCAGTTGCCAAGGGTTAAGGCCTTGATATTTTTCTTCAACCGCTTCTCTATTATATAAAATAGTATCTTTAACTCCTTTTCTTAAAACATAAACTTTAGTATGGGAGTCAACTAATTGAAGGGTGTCGAGATCCCCGCTTAAAATAATAGTTTCAATCTCTGGAAGAACCTGCTTTTGGGGAGCTAATTTAGAAATGGTACCAATAATATCGTCGGCTTCGTAGCCTTCTTTTTCAAAAATTTGGACATTAAATCCTTTTAAAAGTTCTTTCACTTTTGGGATTTGCTGATAAAGCTCTTCTGGAGCGGGCAGTCTTTTGGCTTTATATTCCTTAAATTTTTTGTGACGGAAAGTTGGGGCGGGAAAATCAAAGCAAGCGGCAATGAAATCCGGCTGAAACTCTCGAATTGCTTTCAAAAAAACTAATAAAAAACCGTAGATAGCGTTAACCAATTCTCCTCTTTTTGTAGTTAAAGGAGGTAAGGCATGATAAGCCCGATGAATTAAAGAGTTGCTATCAATAATGATTAGACGTTTTTTTTCAATCATTTTTTAAAACCTATTGTAATTTTTCTAGTTTTTTGGTCGACGAACTCAAAATTTATAATGATGGTTTTTGCCGGAAGTATTTTATCAATTCTATCTGCCCACTCAATCGCTACAACATTCTGAGGATTAGTAATAATTTTCTTAAACCCTAAACTTAAAAGTTCTCTTGGCTTTTCAATGCGATAACAATCAATATGATAAAAGTTTTTGAAGTTTGTCCGCCAGCTGGCGGATTGCATTTTGATTTTTTTTAGAATAATAAAGGTCGGGCTTAATATCTTCTCTTTTATCCCCAACCCTTTAGCAAAGCCCTGTAAAAAAGTGGTTTTCCCTCCTCCTAAATCTCCTTTCAACCCTAAAACTAAAGTCTCTTTTGGAAACGGGCTATTTAAAATTTCTTGAACCAGTTTTTCACCCAATTTCTTAGTTTGAGAAGGATTTTTAGTAAGGTATTTTTTAAATCGCATTGACTTCCGAATCCTCCACGGATGAAGGAGAAAATGAGTAAAGCTCATTGACTTCCGAGGAAAAATAAGATAAATTGCAAATAAGTGAAGTATTATTTAATTTTAATCTTTTCCTGAGCTTTTGCGAAGTAAAAGCGAAGGGGGAGATGAAACGAAGTTTCAGCGACCATGCCTCAAATTTCAAAGAAGATTACTGGTGAAGTAAAAATCTCGCCGGCTAGCCTTAAAGAAATTAAAAATATTACTGATTTTAAGAAAAAAGTTGAGAACTCTTTAGTTAAAAATGTTACTGAAATTTTAGAAGTTATTTTTGGAGGCGCAATCTTACTTGAAGCCTCTGATATCCATTTTGAACCAAAAGAAGAAAAAACAAAAGTTCGTATAAGAATTGATGGGGTTTTGCAAGACCTTATTTTTTTTGAAAAACAACTGTATGACACTATTCTTTCCCGCCTAAAGCTCCTTTCGGGAGTCAAATTAAACATCACTGACCGCCCTCAAGACGGGAGATTGTCAGCGGCACTTAATGAAACAACTGTAGAGATTAGAGCTTCTCTCCTGCCCTCAGAATACGGAGAGTCAGTCGTCTTGAGAATTTTAAACCCAAAAAGCTTATTAGATTTAAAAACACTAGGGCTAAGAAATGATTTGTTTGCTTTATTTAAAAAAGAAATCAAAAAACCTAATGGAATGATTATTGTTACCGGACCCACCGGTTCGGGGAAAACTACTACTCTTTATTCTTTTTTAAGAGAAATTCATAAACCGGAAGTCAAAATTATTACCATTGAAGACCCTATTGAATACCATTTAAAAGGAATCTCCCAAACCCAAACTGACCCTAAATCGGGGTATGACTTTGCCACCGGCCTTAAATCAATTATGCGCCAAGACCCTGATGTAATTCTGGTGGGCGAAATAAGAGATTTGGAAACTTGCGAAATCGCCCTTCAAGCTGCTCTTACCGGCCATTTAGTCTTTACTACTCTACACACTAATGACGCTGCCGGTACTATAGCTAGATTGGTTAATTTGGGGGCTAAACCAGCCGATATCGGGCCAGCTATAAATATGGCGGTTGCCCAAAGGTTGGTCAGAAAAATTTGTCAAAAGTGCGGAAAATTAGTCAAACCGAGCTCTTCAGAATTAAAGAAAATAAAAAAGAGTTTAAAAAGAGTTTCCAAAGAAGTGGAAATCCTTAAAACTGGCAGGGCAATAAAAATCCCTAAAGCTCAGGGGTGTAAAAGCTGCAACTATACCGGTTATCGGGGGCGAATTGGTATCTTTGAGGCTTTTTTGGTTGATGACAAAATGGAAAAGTTTATCTTAAAGAACCCTTCCATCGCCGCTCTTAAAGAAGAAGCGGTAAAAAGAGGAATGGTCACAATGTATCAAGACGGTTTAGTTAAAGCGTTAGAAGGAATCACTACTATAGAGGAAGTGGAAAGGGTGGCCGCTGAATAATTCTAAAATAAAAACAGCCCCGGAGCTGGGGGCACCAAAGCGTAGGAACTTAAGTTTAGAATCTTTCTGAGGAGGAATCTCGCCTAAGCCAGATTGTCCATCAAGAGAAGAATCCCGCCCCCAGATCTAGGGCTGTTTTTAAACAAAGTTTATCTTATATTTTAACAGTTTATGCGTAATTTGTCAAGGGCTTTATTGGTTTTCTGCTTGGTTGTTTCAACCGGATTGTCGGTGATTATTTTTGTTTTTGCCGCAGAGAAAATAGACATTAATACTGCTCCTTTAGAAGATTTAGTTAAAATCGTTCACATAGGGGAAACGAGGGCGAGAGAGCTGATTTCTTTAAGGCCGTTTTCTTCCTTAGACGAACTTACCAAGATAAAAGGCATAAGCGAGGCGAGAGTTGAAGATATCAAAGAGCAGGGTTTAGCTTGGATAGAAAACGAAGAAAAAGAAGCGCCTAAATTAATAACTTATCCCGGAGGCGTTGTTGTAAATGAATTTCTTCCTTCTCCTGAAGGACTTGATACCGAAGAAGAATGGATTGAAATTTTTAATCAAAACGCTTTTGAAGTTGACCTTTCTGAATGGCGGGTTACCGACACGGTCGGTACTACTAAAACTTATATTTTCCCCGAAAAAACAATAATTAAAACCCTGGGTTTTTTAGTTCTCACCCGTCCTGTTACCAAAATTACCCTGAACAACAGCGGCGACGGATTAAAGCTTATCCAACCTGACGGAAACATAATTGACGCGGTCAGTTATAAAAAGGCTCCGCGGGGAGAATCTTACAACCGAACCGAATCTGGCTGGGCCTGGAGCGGGGTTTTAACTCCGGGGTCTGCCAATGTTGTTCCTTCTTTAATTCCGGAGTCGAGAGAAGCTGAATTTTCTGAAAAAGTAAAAGAAACTATTCCAGAAAAAGAAGCGAAAGAAAAACCTATAAAAGAGTTAGCGGCAATTGGCGAACAAACATCCAGAGAGCCTGCTGATTTCCCTTTTTGGGTTGCCTTGGGAGTAGCTTTTTTCTCTGGCATAATAATTTTATTACTTAAAGACCGAACAAAAAAGGTATATAATAAAACGGTATGAGCGGGCATTCTCATTGGGCCGGCATAAAACATAAAAAGGGATTAGCCGATGCTAAAAGAAGCAAGGCGTTTTCTAAAATGGCCAAAGAAATTACCGTTGCGGCTAAAGAAGGAAGTGACAATCCGGAGTTTAATTCTAAATTAAGACTAATCATTGAAAGAGCTAAAAGTCTTAACATGCCAGCCGAGAACATTGAAAGGGCTGTCAAACGAGGTACTGGCGAATTAGAGGGGGTTCAATTAGAATCGGTTGTTTTTGAGGCCTACGGCCCGGGCGGAATAGCTGTTATTATTGAAGGGATTACTGACAATAAAAACCGGACTTTAGGAGAAATCAAGCAGATTCTATACCAAAACGGCGGGAAATTAGTCGGCGAAGGTTCGGTAAAATGGCTCTTTGAAAGAAAGGGGACGATTACCGTTAATCCTCAAGGGAAAGACAAGGAAGAACTGGAAATAGCAGCTATTGAAGCGGGGGCGGAAGATATTTATTGGCACGACGGCGTATTAGATGTTTATACTAAGCCCGAAGAATTGGAAAAAGTCAAGAAAAACCTGGAAGATAAGAATATCGAGACCGAAACAACTTCTTTAGATTGGGTAGCCAAAGAGCAAATTAAGTTAGAAGAAAAAGATAAACAGGCTTGCCAAAAACTTTTCGAAGCCCTGGACGAAAACGATGCCGTCCAAGAAATATACTCCAATATAAAAATGTAGTAAAAAATCACCTTGATGATTGATGAGCCAGAGATGAAGCTAATGCTTCATTTCAATCTTCGATAAATATAAAATATTTATTTCGATGCCAAAAGAAGCAGTTACTAGGAAAAAAGCGGTTCGGGTGCTGGAAGAAACCGGCTGGGTTGTCTGGTACCCTCCAAAAATAAAGTTTAAACAAACTGACGTCTTTGGGGTTATTGACGTCTTAGCTTTAAAAGGACGGCAGAAAAAGTATATTCAACTAACCACCCTACCCAACGTTTCGGCCAAAAGAAAAAAGATAACAGGGTTCCTTAAGGAACACGAAGTGGAACTGACGGTAGAAATCTGGTGTTGGGACAAAAAACGGAAAGGGTTCAGGAAAGAAAAAGTAAACATAAATACGGTTTAGCCCTTGACAAGTTTTTTTCGATACGTATAATGACTCTGTAGAACCCACCAAGCACATAAGATAGTTTTATGTGTTCGGAAAGGTCGATATAAATTAAATAAAAATAAACGTCCCGCCGAAAGCGGGATAACCTATTATAAAAAACCATGATTTACGAAGATAAAGTTCTAACTCCTTTTATCTGCGAAACCGAAGAGCCAGAAGGAGAAAAAAGTGCTCCTGAAACTCCAGAAGGAGCTTCAGAAGGTGACGAAGAAAAAGCTGAGTAATTAAACCCCCCGTTACGGGGGGTTTAATTTAATATGCAAGCAGCTTCCAATAAAAGGGGGCTGTTTTTATTAACAAAGAGTGATAAAATAGGACTATGGTCGAGAGAAAAAGATACCTAAAAATCTTTCAAAAAAAGAAAGGAGGGAGGGTTTTACCCGGGCTAAAGGTTTTATTTTTTATTTTTTTAGTTTTCTTATTAGGAGGAGCTTTTTTGTTTATTTATTATGCTAAAGATCTGCCCCGGCCGGAAAAATTTACTGAAAGACCCTTCCCTCAATCCACTAAAATCTATGACCGTTCTGGTGAGCATCTTTTATACGAAATTTATGGGGAAGAAAAAAGAACCCTGGTTTCTTTAGACGTAATCCCCGACTACTTAGAAAAAGCCGTTATCGCTGTTGAGGATGCCGATTTTTATCATCATTTCGGGGTAGATTTTAAGGGAATAGTCAGAGCGGTCCTGGCCGACTTACAATTATTGCAACCAGCTTATGGCGGTTCTACCATTCCTCAACAATTAATTCGTTCAGCTTTTTTAACCACTGAAAAAACAGCTGAAAGAAAAATAAGAGAAATAGTCCTTTCTTTAGAGTTAGACCGTCGTTATGCTAAAGAGCAAATTTTAGAGTGGTATCTAAACCAAGTTCCTTTTGGCTCTAATTGTTACGGAGTGGAAGCGGCTAGCCAGACCTATTTTAAAAAATCAGTTTCTGAGGCCTCTTTAGAGGAAGCCGCTGTTCTGGCCGCTTTGATTAAAGCTCCCAGCCATCTTTCTCCTTATGGAAGTTATAAAATAGAACTTTTGGAAAGGAAAAATTATGTTTTAGACCGAATGGCCAAGGAAAATTTTATTAGCCAAACTGAAGCAAACGAAGCTAAAGAAGAAGAAATTGAGTTTGCTAAAATTTTACAACCTATTGAGGCCCCTCATTTTACTCTCTGGGTGAAAGAGCTTTTAGAAGAAAAGTACAGCGATATTTTCTTAATGGAAAAGGGGTTAAAAGTTTATACTTCTTTAGATTGGGAACTGCAAAAGTTAGCTGAAAAAGTAGTTGAAGAAGGAGCAGAAACAAACCACCTTTATTATAACGCTCACAATGCTGCTTTAGTGGCCCTAGACCCTAAAACTGGTGAAATTTTAGCTTTAGTAGGTTCAAAAGATTACTTTGATAGCCCCTATCCCGAAGATTGTTCGTCTGGAGCTAATTGCTTGTTTGACCCTCAGTTTAATGCGGTTGTCGGCACTAAAGACAATCCTGGTCGTCAACCGGGCTCGGCTTTTAAACCTTTTGTTTATGCTACTGCTTTTAACAAGGGCTATAGCGACCAAACTGTGATTGTTGACGAAGAAACTAATTTTGGGCTCTGGGGGGGGAAAGAGTATATTCCTCAAAATTACGACGGTCTCTTCCGGGGACCGGTTACTTTAAGACAAGCTCTGGCTCAATCGATTAACGTTCCTTCGGTAAAAGTTCTTCTTAATTTCGCCGGTTTACCCGACAGCATTGAAACTGCTGAAAAATTAGGAATCACTACTTTAAAACCGCCTTTCGGACCTTCGATTGTTTTAGGAGGCTGGGAAGTAAAATTGCTGGAAATGGTTTCAGCTTACGGAGTTTTTGCCACCGAAGGTCTAAAAGTTCCTCCGATAGCAATTTTAAAAATTGAGGACCAAAAAGGCAATATTATTGAAATAAACGAAAAAAGTTTAAAAAGGGTGCTCCCCAGCCAAACTTGTCAGTTGATTAATGATATTTTATCTGACAATGAGGCCAGAGCTCCTATGTTTGGAACTAGATCAGCTTTATTTTTTGAAGAACACCGGGTAGCCGCTAAAACCGGGACTACTCAGGATTTTAGAGATGCTTGGGCGATAGGATACACCTCTTCTTTAGTTACTGGAGTTTGGGTAGGGAATAACAATAATGCTTCTATGGCAAAAAAACCGGCAGTTACTTTGGCCGGTCCCATCTTCCACAATTTTATGAAAGAAGCTTTGGAGTCAATGAAGTTTACTTCTTTGAGTTCGCCTTAATCTCCAACCCTTCGTTCGGCTTTGCCTCGCTCGGGTAAAAGATTAACTGGCCTTAATCGGCATCACTACGTAAAGATAATTCTCTTCTCCTGAAGCGGGTTTAATGATAACAGGACTTTCCTCTGAGACTAACTCCAGAGCCACTTCTGGAGTTTTAATTTCGGCTAATCCTTCGGTTAAAAAACGATGGTTAAAAGCGGCTTGAACTTCTTTACCTTTAATTTTAGCTGGAAAGAAACTTTTATATTCTCCTAAGTCCGGACTTTGGCTAAGAACATAAATCTTTTTTTCTTTAGGGTCTATTTTTATTTTAACCTCACTAACCTTCCCACTAAAAATACTAGCTGCTTTAATTTGGTTTAAAAGTTCGTTTTGAGAGCAAATAACTTGAGTTTCGTATTTTTTAGGAACAATCTCTTGATAGTTTGGGTACTCACCCTCAATTAATTTTGAACTAAGTTGAACCTGAGGATGATTTACTTCTGGCATCATCGATTCAAAAAGAATTTGGTTAGAAGAAAAATAAATTTGGATATCTCCTCGTTTTTCACCAAAAATATTTATAATTTCTCTGGCGGTTTGTTGAGGTAAAATTAAAGAATATTCTTGCAAGAGAGACGATTTTAGAAAAAGTTTTTTTTCTCCCAAACGGAAACTGTCGGTAGCCACCATTTTTATTAGGTCTTTTTGGAAAGAAAAGTAAACTCCTGAAACCTCAGGTCGAGCTATTGAAGGAGAAGCAACGTTCACCACTTGAGACAGGGCTCGGCAGAAAAGGGAAGCTGGAAGAGAGATTTGCTCTCCTTCTTTTAAGTAGGGAATAATAGGAAACTCCGAAGAGGAAAATCCTTTAATTTCAGTTTTATAATTTTCGCAAGAGATTAGAAGGTCAGTGTTTTTAGCCTCTAAATTAATCGGCTTCTCTGGTAAAAGGTTTATTAAATTAGAAAAAATTCGAGTGGGGATAACTATTTCTCCTTCTTTAGTTAATTTTATTAAGGCCCACCATTTTATTCCTATTTCTAAATTGGTACTTTCTAAACTAAGGAAATTCTTTTTACTTTTTAAAAGAATATTTTGAAGAATTGGTAAAGAAGGAGTTTTTTGAGAAATCCTTTCTACAATTTTAAGGCCTTCTTTTAATATTTTTTGTAATATTATTATTTTCATTATTGTTATTATAATAAATTATTTTTTATTTTTAAAAGAGATTAGGTTTTAATATCTTGAGGAATAGCTGTGAATTGAAAAAGTATAAAAAAGGGGAATTAATCCTTTTAAAACTTTTCCTCAATTTAGACACTTAGAATTCGCTGCTTTATTAAGTTAATTTCCTCAGCAAAATTTTCGTTTTTTTCCACCTCGCCAGCAATTTTTTCATAAGCATGAATGGCGGTGGTATGATCCTTCCCTCCAAACTTCCTTCCGATAAAAGGAAAAGAGCCTTTTAGTTCCTCTCTTAATAAATACATAGCTATTTGACGAGGTCTAACAATTTCTTTTTTCCGCGAAAGAGAAATAATTTCTTTCTCTTTTAAGTCATAAAACTGAGCCACCGATTCAATTATTTTCTTGGCGGTAACTGCTTTATTCGGGGCAGCAATTAAATTTTTCAATAAGGATTTAGCAGTTTCTAAATTAGGAGTTGTTCCTTGAAGTTTCTGGTAGGCTATCAGTCGATTGAGAGCTCCTTCTAGTTCTCTAACGTTCCTCTGGACATTAGAGGCAACGTAATTCAAAATTTCTTCTGGGAGTTCGGTTTTTCTTTCCAACCCCTTAGCTTTTAAGATAGCTACTCTGGTTTCATAGTCAGGATAACTAATATCAGCTATCATTCCTCCTTCAAACCTGGAACGTAACCTTTCAGCTAAAGCCGGGATGGCTTTGGGCGGTCGGTCAGAAGAAAGGATTATTTGCTTATTTTTTTCGTATAAAGAATTGAAAGTGTGGAAAAACTCTTCCTGAGTTTTTTCCTTACCAGCTAAAAATTGGACGTCGTCAATTATTAAAACATCAATTGTTTGATATCTAGAACGGAAACTCTCTACTTCGCGATTTCTAATTGAAGAAACTACCCCGGAGGTAAATTGTTCTGAAGGGATATACTTAACTTTTTTTTGGGGAAAGCTCTTAATTGTTTCGTTGCCGGTAGCTTGCAAAAGATGGGTCTTTCCTAATCCTACTCCTCCGTAAATAAATAAAGGATTGTAAACCTGGCCCGGGTTTTTAGCTGCTGCCCAACTAGCAGCTTGAGCCAGTTCATTGAAGGGGGCAATAATAAAGCTTTCAAAAGTATATCGGGGATTTAAATTTGTGTCTTTATCAACCTCAAATTCCTGAAATTCCAATTGGCCGGTTTCTAAAAAAGGGACTGAGGCTTTTTTAGTGACTTTCAAGCTAGATTTTCTAACCTCATATTCCACGTCCTTAATATCTTCGTCCAAACTATGAAGGATTTTTAAAATAGTTTTTCCATATTTTTGTTCCAGCCACTCTTTGGCAAAAGAATTAGGAACTAAAATTAAAACTTCCCCTTCTTTTTGGGAATTTATTTCTGTTCCTTTAAACCAGGTAGCGAAATTGGCCGGGGAAATGTTCAGTTGGATTTGGGCCAGGACCGCTTGCCAGAGCTCTTCTTTTTCCATAGTAGCGAAACAATTAAACACCTTTATTATTATAGCACAAGTCAATAAACAGTAAATCCCTTTAAAAATATCGTGAACTGTTAATATCCTGGGGAGAAGTTGGGGATTGCCCATAAATAAAATTTTTGTTACTATAAAATAGTCGATGAAATTTGCCCTCTTCGGGGTTTATCTTTATTTCTATCTTCGCCGCGTCTAACGCGGCTCAATATATGAGCATTACCTATCAACCCAAAAAACGAAAAAGAAAAAAAACACACGGTTTTAGAAAAAGAAAAAAGACTAAAGGAGGAAAACGAGTTTTAGCTAAAAGGAGAAGAAAAAAAAGATGGCAGTTGACAAAGGTTTAAAGAAAAAAGACTTTGAAAATGTTTTTAAAAAAGGAAAGAAATTCAAAGAAGGTTTTTTAATGCTGTTGGTGGCTGAAAATGAAGAATCGCAACCTCGCTTCGGGTTTGTTGTTTCTCGGAAAATCTCAAAAAAAGCTGCAGTACGCAACAAAATAAAAAGAAGAATAAGAGCTTTGATTAAAACCAAATTGAAAACAATAAAAAAAGGATTAGATATAATTATTGTAGCCCTCCCCGGGTTAGAAACAAAGAGCTTTAAAGAAACCGAAGAAATAATCGATACTTTACTTAAGAAAACCAAACGCTTAATGAATTAAAAATTTACCTCAATGTTTAATGAATCAATTTTAAAAATTATTAAATTTTACCAAAAGTTTATTTCGCCCAGTTTAGGATTTAATTGCCGTTTTTATCCAACCTGTTCAGAATATACCTATCAAACGATAAAAAAATACGGCCTATTAAAAGGAAGCTGGAAGGGAATGAAAAGGGTTTTTAGGTGTAATCCTTGGAACCCTGGCGGAATAGATCTTCCTTGATAAAAACATGGACATACTAATCAACGCTTTTAATACAATTTTATATCAGCCGCTGTTTAATGCCTTGATTTTACTGTATGAATATCTGCCGGGCCACGACTTTGGAGTGGCGGTGATTGTTTTAACTGTTTTGATTAGATTAATCCTCTATCCTTTAATGGTAAAATCAATAAAATCCCAGAGAGTATTGACCGAGTTACAACCCAAAATTCAAGAAATTCAAAATAAACACAAAGACAATAAAGAGAAACAGGCCAAGGAAATGATGGAACTGTACCAGAGAGAAAAAATCAATCCTTTCGGTGGCTGTCTGCCTCTTTTAATTCAACTGCCGATTTTGATTGCTCTCTACCGAGTTTTTTGGAAAGGATTTCAACCAGAAACAATGAACCTGCTTTACGGTTTTGTCCATCACCCCGGGACTATTGATCCTTATTTTTTAGGATTAATAAATCTTAGTCAGGCCAGTCTGATTTTAGCGTTAGTAGCCGGTGTTGCTCAATTTTTTCAGTCCAAAATGATGATACCCAAAGACAGAAAAACAGCTGGTGCTGATAAGACAGCCCAATTTTCCGAAATGATGCAAAAACAAATGCTTTATCTTTTCCCGATTTTCACCGTTTTTATTCTTTGGCGATTGCCAGCCGCCATCGCCGTTTACTGGATAATAACTGCCCTATTTTCAATTGGACAGCAGCATCTAATTTTAAAGAAGTCCACTTATGCTCAGCCGGAATGATATTAAAAAAATAAAAACAATAACGGAGGAATTCTTCCAAAAGATGACCTTAGAAGTTGAGGTGGAAGTTTTGCCGCCAAAGGATTCAACCGTCCCCATCAACTTAAAATTGGACGAACCCCGGATTTTAATTGGCGAGGGAGGAAAGACCTTAGCTGAGACTCAACATCTCCTGAAAGCAATATTAAAAAGAAAAATCTCAGAGCCTTTTTTTATTGACCTTGATATTCTGGGGTACAAAAAAAAGAAAACAGAGTATTTAAAAGAATTAGCTTGTTCTCTGGCTGATGAAGTAGCTCTCACCAAAAAAGAAAAACAGCTGGCACCAATGCCGGCTTACGAGAGAAGGATTATTCATTTAGAATTAGCTGAGCGTCCAGATATTACTACTGAGAGCATCGGCCAAGAGCCAGTAAGGAGTGTGGTAATCAGGCCTTATCCTTAAAGTTATTTTCTAGCCCTGACGATAAAAGAAGTTAAGCAATCAGTCCTCCCCAGCCAGCCACATTGACCAATAGGGTGTGGTCTAAAGTCGGGGTTACTGACGGTTTCAACCTGACACCTGCCTTGATAATCTTCATGCTCAAACAGTAAGACTATATAGTGACCATCCATTTCCATTGAGGTAAACTTATCATTGCATCCCGAACTGCAACCGTCAGCACAGTAAGTTAAAGGATCTACATTGCTGACTGATCGGCCATCACCAAAAATTTGTGGTGGCTTTTTTGATTCACAATCTGCCCCTTCATCATGCATGGCATAGTTTTTATTCTCGTAAAATCTTACCCCGGCACCAATTATTTGTTCTGTGCCGTCTTCTTTATATCTTGGTTCTTGATAAACCGTAATTGAAGAAACATAAAACGTCATATTAACCTGGCCGGTGCTTGTGATATTACTAATCGGATAACATTGGCCATAGCCAACAGCGTTAACAACGGTGTCAAAATCAAATATGGCGGCTCTTCCTTGATGATTTTCATGTTCGTGCAAAGCTACACCGTATCTAATCTGATATTTTCCTAAGGAAGCGTCATAGTCCCCGCCGATTAATTTTATCGCTTGGGTTCTGTTATCAAAATCGGGCAAAGTATCTGAGCTGGCTTGATAAATTTTAGGTTCGTCAGAACAGTCATCTTCGGCATAAAGATAAACTCCAGGAATATGCCAATCCAATTTAATTGAGCGGTGGTCAGTACTGCTGCTGAAATCTTCACAGTGAGTAATTCCTTCTATATACTCTGATTCTTCATAATCAAGTAAGTAAGGAGTTCCACTAAAATCTTCCTCAGGAAAAATTTCTACGGTTAGTTCTTCCGGGCCACAAAGAAATTCAACTGATTCAATTTGGTATTCGCCATCGCTTCCCCAGTCAAGAACGATTTCCCCTTCCCTCTCTTTTTTAAATACTGGGAGATTTTGAAAAACTTTCATTGAATTGATTTCTTTATCTTCGTCAATCGCAGTTTCTCCACAGTTGTCAGTGTTTGAGTAAATTCTGACTCCGCTTTCAGTCGGGGTAAGCGGCGGTTTTTCAGGAAGGATAAGTTGAGGGTTGATAGTGTTTAAAATTAAAAAAGAAGAAAGGAGAATAATTACCCCCAGGAAGCCGGAAGTAATTTGGTCTTTAGCGTCACTCATCGCCGCCGCCGCCCCTGCTGAAGTTAAATAACGTATTCCGCCGAGGACTATTGCCCCAAAAGCTAAAACGCCAGCGATTATTATTGAAAAAGTAAAAAAGTATCTGATAAAATCAGGCAGAGCAGTTTTAACGGTCGTTGGTGTTTCTACCCCGGGCAGAGACGGATATTCAATCTCTAATCCCCTCTCCGCTGCCAGGCAAAAACCAGCTATAAAAACTGAAGAAAGAAGAAATATTAACAACGCTTTTCTCATTGTTTTAGAAATAACAACAATAATAATTGTTTGGGTAGCATCCTTCTTCTTTGCCTACGTTAAACCATTCTTTTATCAATCCCCACAGAAATTTTCCTGCGGATAAGATTGTTTCCCAAACTATCTGTAAAAAAATTAAAGGTTTCCGCCACCAAGGCGCTTCTTCCATTTCTCCCCAAAGTTCTTTGATTTTCTCCCATTCGTTGACAATTTGAAAAGATAAACAGAGAAGCTGGTCATCTTCTAAAAGGTCCGCATCCGAGACGGTTCTGCAGCTTAAAAGATGTTTCCCGGCCAATTCGCCCTCCATTACCTTTTGATATTCATCAGCTGGTATCCAGCATTGAGCCAGTTCGCAGCGAGAAAAATCAAGCTGCTCTAAGATATACGACTTTTTGAACTTAAAATTTTCTGGCAAATCCTTTAATTCTCCTTCGTCAAAATACTTTTCATCAATATCGTTTTTCAGTCCTTCTTGAGCGTTTTCAATGTAGTCATAGCCATCAATGACTGGTCGGAAAAAATAGTTATAGCATCCCGGTCGTCCTCTATATGCCCCGCAACGAAAAACATAACATTTTGTCTGGCAACTTAGAGGACAGTATTTACAGGTTACGGTATCTGCTGGGAAAAGAAGGTCAGGAGCAAAGGTGGTTTCCCAGCAATAACTTTCATTAGCTAAGAATTGAGCGCAAGTTTCGCATCGGCTAACGTCTTCTTGGCAGTCAGTTTTAGCGCCAATAATACTAGGCGGTTGAGGGCCGCTGGCGCATAGACCCGGCGGACCTTCAATTAGCTCCCAATCAGGACCAGGAGGTTCAAGAAGATCAGGAATCTGAAAATATTTATAACATCTGGTAGCGCATATATTTCCGCATTCCCAATCAGCAATGGCCGGGATTCCCTTTTCTGAATTACCGTGAAGTATCTCTTCGGTTTTTTCTACCATTATTTGACCATTTTCAATCATGCCGCTAAATTCGGCCAGCATTTTGGAAGCCAAAATCGCGCTTCTGTCAATTACTTCTCCAATCGGGATTTCTTTTCCGCAAAGCCATTCTCCGGTTCCTTCTAAAGGAAGACAGGATTTATTAGTAACTATTTCTGTTCCGAACTGACAATCAATTGGGCAATTAGTACAATAAGTTTGTCCTTCTTTTTCTACTACCTCACAATCCGGATAAGGGCAGCTCATTGCGGCGGCAACCTCTTCTCTTTCTCCATTGTATAAAAAATCAGGAACTAAAGAAAGAGAAAAAGCCAGAATAAGAATTGTGGCGATTTGTTTTTTAAACTTTACCATAAAAGTTTATGACAATAGAAAATAGCTGGATCATGGCTGGTCTCAGTTTCGCCCGGAAGTTTAAGGCCGGTTTCGATCTCTTCCCATTCGGGGACCTTTTCTATTACTATGCCGGAAATAAACTCAGGGACTCTGGCTTGATCAATGCTAATAGGGTCTTCGGCGCATTCTTGCATTATGTCTCCGGCTTCCACCACCCAAGATAAATCTTTTTCAAAATCGCTGATGATTTTCGAATTGGTTACTACTTCGGTTAATTTATTAGCAATTAAATCCTGCCAGGCCGCATCCTTTTCTGGCTCTTCCATATTTAAAAGTTGGCGGAAGAGCTCTTCAATATGGCTATCAGCTAAAATTGTATTAAGATTGCCTTCATCCTCAAATAAAATTTTTAAAACTTCTCTTTCTTTTAGCAATCTTTTTAGTCTGTCGTCGTCGCCCATCAAAACATCACCTAAAAACTCTTCGTTTCCCTTCATTATTTTTTCCAGATTCTCATCTTTTCTTAAAAACAAAATTAGTTTTTCCCTTGTTTCTTCCTCGCTAATTATTTTTGCGCTGATTTCATACGCTAAAAGTTCAAGGGAGGGATAAGAAGCGATTCTCAGCCCGTTACTGTTGGGTTCTTTGGGAGTACCGTAAATTGGATTTCCATCCTGGTCTGCTCCGTTAATAAAATCTTTTTTCTGCTCTTCTTTAACATCGCTCGATAAATTATTCAGCCAGTTTTCGTAATCTGAACCTCTTCCCTGAGGATTTATTCTTTCCATTGAGGTTGCCGGGTTTTTTTCGCCGGCAAACCAGCCGGTCTGGCAATTAACTCTTTCCACCAGATTGCCAAACTGGTCATAAAGTTCCAAGATTTCACCGTCATTATTTAAATTTCCGCTAAAAATTGAGCCAGCTGGTAAATTAGTAGCCGATTCATCGTTCTCTAAAAGATAAAAACCCTGGGCGGGAATTTGGCCGGAGAGAGGAATCTCGGGACTGCCGTCAGCCGCTTTTAGCTGCCAGCCATCAAGCGAAATTCCGCCGTTAGTATTGTTATACAATTCTAACCATTCTTGGTTTTCATCGGCTATTGTTCCCATCCAGGCAATTTCGTTAATGGCCACTTCGTTTTCCAAAAGACCTAAAATTCTAGCCATTGTCTTGACTAAGTTTTGGTTGTCAAGAAGCAGTGCGCGGTATGGCCACTCGTTAATAAGATAAGTCATTACTTCTTTAATTTTTAAGATATTTTTCAGTTTGTCTTTATCTATTTGGCTGTAACCCGGCTCTTGGTAGAGCAAAAGATTTTTGATTAAAGTTTTAGTGTTGCCAACTGACAATAACAGGTCAAGATTATCA
Organism: uncultured Candidatus Saccharibacteria bacterium; assembly: GCA_964459265.1. GTDB lineage: Bacteria > Patescibacteriota > Minisyncoccia > Minisyncoccales > Paceibacteraceae > Paceibacter. The sequence continues at coordinate 17,285 of CAYWKA010000003.1, read as the reverse complement.
GACTTTCTCATCTTTTCAGTCAAAGGGAAAAACCCCATTTTGACCTGAAACTCAATCAGGGCCTCTTTAATTTGCTCAATTAAATCTTGAATAATTAAATCAGTATAATTACAGATTGTCTTCTTGTCTTCAGGATAACGACAAATACTGCCCAGGCATTCTTCGCACTTACATTCCTGAAAGTATTCACAACAAAGCCCCGGACAAAAATTCTTCCAGCCGTCCATTCCTAATCCTTCGCAACAATCATAAGGCCCGCAACTCCCCCAGCAGCCCTCATTTTGGGTGCCTTGGCAACAAGTCCCTTCGCAATTTTCCCATTGCCACCAAGGCCAGACTCCTCCTTCATCACAAATATCAGCGCAAGTTACCCAGTTTGAACAAACATTATTGCAGCAATCTTCACAGCAGTTGTCGCAGGTATAGTACCGGCTTAATTCTTCTACCGGCTCTTTTAATTTTTCCGCTTTTACCTTAATAGCAGCAGAAAGTTCCTTGATGCAGTCCAAACGGTCATGGTTGGTGAGAAGACCAACAGCATCACCACTAGGATTAATCCCGTCTGTGTCAAAATCGTAACAGTCAATCGGCTTAAATCCCGAAGGATAGGTGGGGCTTCGCCTCCCCCAGAGATTTTCAATTAAACCTCCCAAGGGAATTTCCAAGTAATTGGTAGCGCCAATTTTAGGCAAACTAACCACTAAATTGCTCAAGGGTACGTGTGGCAAAGAAACATTAAAGGCGGTTAATTGAGGATTTATCATATTAAGAAGAACGAAGGTAAAAATTAAAATAGCTAACCCCAAAAAGCCGGACGTAATTTGAGAAACAGCATCCTTTTGGACGGCAGGAGAGCCACCTGAAGTTAAATAGCGGAAGCCGCCATAGACAAAAGAGCCGAAAGCCAAAAGGCCGGCCAAAAATAAACCCAAATGAAAAACATACCTTATGTAATCGGGCAGGGCCTCTTTGGTGGTAGTGGGGGTTTTAACTCCGGGAAGTTCTGGATAAGTTACCTCTAAAGGTTTTTGGGCTAAAATAAAAGATGCTCCTAAAAAAAGAAAAAGGAGCAAAAATAAAACTAATAATTTGACTTGGCTGTTTTTCAGCATTTCTTAATTTCTCATTTAACTTGTTAGCTCGTAATAAGCAGCTAAACTCCAGAAAGGAAAAGCGCCAACAAAAGGAGCGACTTCTCCCAAAATAGGGGTCAAAAATTTTTTATATTTTCCCCGGAAAAGCTTCTTTAATCCTTTTTCTGTTCTTTGTTTTGCTCTTTCCGGTACTTCCACTCTGCCTGACCTAAACCATATCCATCCGCCAATAAAAACAATACCGGCGCCGTCAGAAATCCAGGAAGGAATTTCCCCAACTCCAAAAAAAATATCCAAGAGAAGACAAATTACGCCAAAAATATCAATAAAAATCGCGATAATCAGCATAATCACTCCAGGACGAGTCAGGGCAGAAAATTTATTAGTTGCTTCATCTGGCGCCTTTTCTTCAGTTCCTGGTGTCGGTGCTCCCGGGAGAGGTCTTTTTTGAACTGCCCTGCCCACTCTTTTTCCTATTTCCCCTGCCTTCTGAACTCCTTTAGCTGCTTTTACTCCCCTGCCAGCTGCTGCTAATCCCTTAGCAGCGCCAGCCGCAATTACTGGTAAAGCCATAGATTTTTATTAAACTGGTAATCCTTTAGCTTTTTTAATTCTTAAAACTTCTTCCGGGGCGGTAGTGATAATTTGGTCTTCAGTGTAAGAAGCCACCACCTTTATAGCCACATGTTTCTGGCCAGCGAAGAACATTCCTTCACCGACTTCAGCTTCTAATAAAAGATACTTTTCTTCTTCAGTCAAATTAAAAGTTTTTTGGACCACATCCATGGTAGCCGGACTCTGTTTCATCAAAAGCTGTAGAGAGGAATTGGTAATAATTGGTTTGCCGTAATCTGACTTCATAAAATCAATCACATCTTGAGTGATGGTAGTTACCCCCAACCAGTATTTCCTGGCCCGTTTAGCTATTCCGTATAGAAAAGAAGCGCCGTCTGAGGTCTGCATTATCCACCAGGCCTCATCCACCACTAAAATTCTTTTTTTTAATTCCGACCTAACTTTGTTCCAGATGTATCTCATAACAATAAACATAGCTATAGGCCGTAGTTCGTCTTCCATGTCTCTGATGCCGAAAGATACAAAAGGTTTGTCCATGGAGATATTGGTGGGTTGGTTGAAAAATTCTGCGAAAGTTCCTTTGGTAAACTTTCTTACCCTTCTGACTAAAGATTCTGCTCCTTCCAGCCCTTCTAAAACCGCTTCAAAATCAGACATTAAAGGAATTTTCTCTTCCCATGTTTGAGGGTCAGTTTCGGGAGTAATGTCTCGGGCTCCGTAAGTTTCGGTTAAAGCTCTATCGATAATGGCATCTTCTTCCGGGGTAAGGCCGCCCAACATAATTCTCAGTAGCCCTACCAGATTAATGACGTTTGTTCTTAAAACATCAGCCGGTTTTTCGTCTGGTCTAGGAGTTGGTAAATCAAAAGGATTGATATGGTTGGGACTGGCCAGAGAAATATTAAAGAAAGAGCCGCCAACGGCGTCGGCCAAAAATTTATATTCGTTTTCAGGATCAATGACAATAGTGTCTACCCCCAGCATTAAAGAACGTAAAATTTCTAATTTTACCGCATAAGATTTACCGCTACCGGCTTTGGCGAAAACAACGCTATTGGCATTCTCCAAAGAGAATCTGTCAAATAAAATTAAAGAATTGTTGTGTTGATTTATACCGTATAAAATTCCCTCATTAGAACTTAAATCAAAAGAAACGAAAGGAAAAATAGAAGACAAAGGGTCGGTATTCATTGAGGTGTGGACTTGAAGCTGGTCCAAGCCATAAGGACAAGTACAATTGAATCCTTCCTTCTGTTGATAAAGAGCAGGTTTTATATAAATTAATCTTGATTCTAAAATTGACCTTAAAGTGTTTTCAATTTCTTCTAATTCCCGGGTTTTATTAGCGTAGACAGTTAAATAAAGACCAAACTTGAACATCCTTTCTTGGGCAGTCTGCAATCTGTCTCTTAAGGCTTCTAAGTCTTGGTAAGCGATTTCCAGGGCGGGATCACGGATGAAACCTTTTTCCTCCCTTTCTATGATTTCAGCTTGAACTTCAGTTACTTTCTTCCTTAATTGTTTTAAAACCGTTCCGGTTTCTACTGGATGGACGTGTAGACCAATATCCATAGGAGTGTCTAAGTTAATAACCGGAGAAAACCAAGCCGTGCTTAGGTATCTAGGGTAAGAAAAAATAAAGAAAGATCTAGCCAATCTCTTGCCTAATTTTAAGTGGTCAGCCGCTAAAGAAATAGAAGAGGGAGCAATAATGTCTTTTGCTTCAATGGCCGGGATGGCAAAAATTTTTTCCGGTATTTCTCTTTCTTTTTTTAAAAAAGGTAATTTTATTTTCATTTTAATGAATTAATTCTGAAGGGATTTCTGGATAATAACCGACTTCAGCTTCTTCAGGATGATACAAGCTCCAGAAAAGCTCAATTAATTCAGAAGTATTTAAAGGAACACATTGGAGACCACACCTTCTTAATCCCAGAGCCACAAACTCCATTCTTTGCCAGAGCTGAGATTTGGCCCGATGAAACCGGTCCTCATTAAAAGTAGTACCAGGCCTTCCCCCAAAAAAACCTTTAGCCTGTTTCATACCTGGGATTTCTACTAAAGTGAAAGGGACAACTACAAAAAAGTTTTTAGACATAATCGCCCCGCCGGCAATCAGCTCTTTAACAAATTTTTGGTATTCAGTAGTTTGCACCTTAAGAAGTTCATTTTCTTGTTGGGTTTCCAGCTCTTTTAATTTATCAAGGTAACCCGTGATATTTAATTTTCGGGACTGGACCGCAATTTCTAAAGAAAAATCTAAAGAATTCAAAAAATTCTGGAACTGATAAATAATAGCCTTTTGCTCATCTTCCGACTTTAAAGCAAAATTAAGAGAAGAAACCATTAGTACTCCTCTGAGGGCTTTATTTTTCAGAACAATTACTCCTTCTCTTATCTGGTCAATTTCTAAAAATTGTTGAGTAGAGGCCTGAGCCATATTTTACTTAGTTTTTGTTTCAATTTGAGTACTTAGTTTTTTTAACCGACTTTTTTCCGCAATTTTTAATGGCAGTTCATCTTCTTTTTCTTCTTCCTTCTTCACCACCTCTTTTTTAAAAAATTTTATTGGGGCTTCTCCTTTTTTCCAAATATACATTTTCGGGCCGATAAAAAATTTTAAGAAATTTCCGAAAAGAACCGGCAAACTTCTACCGCCAATTTTAAAAAAGGCAAGGGAGATTCCTCCTCCTCCCAAGACCACGCAGCCAATTAAAAAAATAGAAAAAGGGACGGTAAAGTAAAGAATAAAACAGATAGCGCCAGCTATCCCGATAAACATAAATTGCTTGAAAGTGAGAGGGCCAATTATTTTTGCCTCGTGCTCAATAAATTGTGGGACAGTAAATCTCATAATTATTCAACAGGTTCCCGATAAACATCTTTTTTAGGCGGGGATTTAGGTTCTTCTTTTTTTTTGGATGGGGTGGTAGCTTCTTCAGTTGTCTCTTCGACTCCAGTAATCGGCCTAGAGGGCGGAGTAATTTCTGTTTTGTAAAGTTTTTCCAGAACTGCTTTCAAGGGATAAAAGATAAAACGATTAATTTCTTGAGCTACTTTTTTAGCTGTTTCTTTTTCAAGCCCCACCTTTTTTTCTAAATCTTCCTGGAATTCGTCTGGTGGTAAAACCCCCAGCAAGACCTTACCCGTAGAACGGGCCACTTCGGTAATTTGTTTGTCTTTAACTTCGTTTTTTTCACAAACATCATAAATATAGTCAGCCGTTTCTATTGCGAAAAGCGCCTCTTTTAGTTCCGAAGGAAGAGTATTATATAATTTCCATAATTGATCTCTGTTGTAGCCTTTTAGCACAGCTTCTAACTTATTTTACAATTTACTCTTTTTGACTTTTTTCTCCTTTTCTTTCATTGCTTTTATTCTTTTTTCTGCCTTTTCTCTTTCTTCCTCTACTTCTAAGAAGGGCTCAATAGCTTCTCTATAAAGTTCAGATAAATGAATTTTTATGCTTTCAACAGCTTCTCTGGCTGGTTCAATTTCAGCTTCTTTAGCTTCTATTTCTTCCCGTTGTCTTTCCGCCTCATTTCTCTTCTTGTATAGTATAGCCAGGTTTTCTCTGGCCCTGGTTAGGGCATCTCCAGATAATCGACCAGAATTAATCTGTTCGTTAGTTTTGCTTAAACTTTCTCTTAAAGAAGCTAAGTTCTCTCCCCATTCGTTGATGGCTGTCTCTAAACTATTAATTGTAGCTTCTTGTTCTTTAATTTCCGAAATTAACTTTTCTCCTTCTTCTATTGAGCCTTGGAGCTTTGAAGGCATTCCTTTTTCTGCTTTGGGCCAGCTCTTGATTATTTCTTCTCTTTCTGCTTCTTCCCTCATTCTTTCTTCTGCTGATTCTACTTTTGGTGGCACCCAGCCAGCTTGTCTCATTGCTTCCAATTCCTCTTCGGGTATTTCCTCCCCACGGAAATCGGGCGGTACTACACCAAGGCCCTTTTCTACTAATGGCTCCGGGAAAGTTTTATATAAGTCCCGAGGATTCCGTACCCAACCTTCGGAGCGGAATCTTGGGTTATAAGCTGCTCCAGTTTTGGGGTCCCAGTAGCGTGGATATTCTTTTATGAACTTCTCTTCGGCTTCTTTCTTTTCACCTTCAGTCAAATCATCCCATTTAGCTTTGTTCTTTGATTTAGCATAATCTGCTACATGGTCTTCCCAAATTTTCTTCATTGTTCCTAAAGTAGTCAGCCGGCCTTCTTTAACTTTATCATCTATGTGTCTAAAAGCGCTTAATCCGCCGTCCTTCATTAAAGTTTTAACAACGTCTTTATTGGCAACCACATCTTTTTCCCAGTTAGTAATATGCTGGCCCCTGGCTTCTCTGGTTGCTTTAGCTATGGCGGTTGCTGCAGTCATATCCTTGCCATAATTATCCTTTTCATAATTAAACCCAACTCCTTTTTTCCCAGCTAAGGCTGCTGCCAATCTTGGGTCCCTTCTGGTAATATCATTTCCTAATCCCGCTCGATAGGCTGTTCTTAATAAATCCTCAGTTTCTTTCAAGAATTTCGGATTTTCAAGAAGAATCTCATCATCGGCATCTTCAGCTATTCCATATCGTTTTTTCATACCCTTGAAATAATCTTGGGAATCCCCCCTCTTAGTTATTTGCAATAATGCAGCTGTTGCCTTCTTCCCAGGGTAATAGCCTGCCCCTATTTCTTGCCCAATGGTGTATGAAGAACCAGTAATTGCACCCATATCTTTTTCAATGTCCTCTCGCCACTCACCGTATCTTCTTAAAGCAGATACTGGCCCCACATGCCTGACAAGAGGCACCTTTCTTAATTTGCCAGATACCCAACCAGCTGCTTCTTTTGTTTTTAATCCTTTTTCTAATCGCGGCAGCACTTCTTTTCTAAGTGGAGTCAAGCCGCCTTTGAGGGCTGCTTTGCCTAAAGCCGGACCTTGAGTCTTGGCCCAATTGACAACAAAACTGGCTCCCATGGCTGAAGTAGAAGTGGCAGTGAAAAAACCGATCAGCAGGAAAGCTAAAACTACGCCGTAAGGCAAAAGATTGTTAATAAACTCAACAACCGGGATAGTAAGCCAGCCCCAAGCTAAATCAGGAGGAGCGGCAGGAAACATACCGGGTGCTAAAACTATTAGTTGCTCAGCCAAATAAAGAAAGAAGCCTCCGGTAATCCCAAGCAGTGACCATTCAATAAACTGTCGCCACCACTCGTCCCAACCTAAAATGCTTCTGAAGACATATTGTTGGGCACCTGGGAAAATTTTAGAAAGGAAGGCAATCGGTGAAACGATTACCAAAACCCAGACCATTATGTATCGCAAAACAAAAAGAAGGGCAAACATAAGAAAAATAAGGCCGCCTATCCAATCAAAAGCAATCATAACTATGGTTTTTCCTAAAGCGGCGGCAGCGTAGCGAATATCAAGGAAATGCGTAAAAACATCATGAAGTATTGTTCCTTGCTGAATAATGAAAATTCCCATTGTTTTCAAGCCAGATACTTCTTCTAAGAAAAAGTTCATCAAAATATTTGTGGCATCCATAATTAGTCCGCAGATAACCGGAGTAAAGTTAATCAAAAGAGCAATAATAATTAATCGAGGGAGAGCTTTTTTAGCTTGATATTCGCTGATTCTGAGAGCGGTAGCTAAACCAATAAAAACCAAAGCGACAACAAAAAATAAGTTGGCAAAGTCCCTAACGATCGGCCAGCCGACATCCACAATTCCACCATGAGTATAGGGTAAGCTCATAAAATAAGGACTTAAAACCCAGTTTAGAATCAGACCGGCTATCCCCATAAATATATTGGAAATAACTAAGATAACCTGGAGAAAAATGGTGACGATGTTAGCACCGATACTCATGATAGCTCCTAAAATTCCACCTTGAGCTTGAATAAAATGAAACGGCAAAAGTAGTCCTAAAAGAACGCAAAATAAAACAGCCCCGAGCCGTAAACTTCGCTTGGCTACGGGGCCAGCATTAAAAGCTGCTAATCCGCCGGATTTCTTAGAAAAAAATTTTTTAATTTTACCTTCCATCAATTTCATTTTACCACATAGATTACTCCATTGTATATTATTAGGAAATTTATATCAATCGTTATCGGCCATAACGAGGCAAGCTTTTAGTTAACAACATCCAATCCCCCACGCTTAAAGTTTCGGCTCTTCTTTCAGGTTGAACACGATTTTTCAAAAGCCAATTTTTAACTTTTTCTCGGCTAGTTTTCAAACCTTTAGATAAATTGTTAATTAGTTGCTTTCGGGGTTGAGAAAACCCCGCCTTCACGATTTTAAAGAATAAATCAGTATTAATCAGTTTTCTCCTGGCGTTGATCAGCGGTGCGATTCGGAGAATCATACCATCTACTTTTGGTTGAGGCCAAAAAGACTTTTTGGAAACATAAGAAATAATTTCCGGTTTAGCATAAAATTGAACCGAAACCGCCAAAAGGTTCATATCCGGCGGCCGAGCGCAAATTCTTTGCCCTACCTCCTTTTGAACAATCAAAATCATTTCTTTCGGCGGTTTTTTAGCTTCTAAAAACTTTCTAATTACCGGCGCCGTTAGGTAAAATGGCAAATTCCCCACTACTTTATATTGCTTTGGGATTTGAATTCGAAACTTAAGGATGTCTCCCTGCACAATCTTTACATTGTTAAAATTTCTTAAAGTCTCTTTCAAAATCTCCACCATCTTAGAATCTTTTTCTACCGCCATTACTTTTCTTGCTTTTTTTACCAACTCTTTTGTTAAAACTCCCAAGCCCGGGCCAATTTCTAAGATAACATCTTTAGTTTTTAAATCAGTTGTCTTGATAACCTTTTTAATTGCTCCTTTGTCAATTAAAAAATTCTGCCCCAGCTTTTTTGAGGGGCGAAGCTGGTATTTCTTGAGTAAGTTCTGCATTAAATTATTTTACCATACATTTTTAACCCTGTGGGAAAAGCTCTTGCCTTACATCACAACGAGGAAAGCACTAAATGCTAATTAATGAAATTATTCCTCGTTTGGTGTGAGGGCTTGACTTTTTCTGATGCTCTTGAGAAAATCAAAAAAGGTATCAAATGTCGCCTTATTTTACATTTAAGAGATATTTTAAAAAAATAAAGGGATCTTCCAGAGACCCCTTCCTTTATTTAGGAATTACGGCAGTTATTTTGCTTAGTATAGTCTCTACCGGTCCTGGCCTATCTTCAATTTCCCTCAATGTTCAAGGGATTTTTTCTTTGTTGGAAGAGAGTTTTCCTAAAGAGCCTTTTATTGGACCGGTTAAAAACTCCTCCTTGGACTCACCCGACTTTCTTTTCGTTGAAAATTCTAGCTTGAAAGCAGTATCTCCACCGGTAGTCATTACCTCTCAGGTTTTAGGGATGTGGATGGGAGAGGGTGATATTGCCGAAAGAAAAGAAATTACTGAATATATTGTAGAAGAAGGAGATAGCTTATGGGCCATTGCGGCTCGTTTTGATATCTCTTTGGACACTATTCTTTGGGCCAACGACATGAAAAGTTTATTAATTCAGCCCGGTCAGAAACTTCTTATTTTACCGGTTACGGGAGTGATGCACTTAGTTAAAGAAGGAGATACGGTGGGTAGTTTGGCTGAAAAATATAAAACTGATGCAGAAAAAGTTATTGAATTTAATGATCTTTCTGGCGCAGGAGATATTGTGATTAATGAGGTTTTGATTATTCCTGACGGGAAATTACCTTCAGTCTCAATTGTTCAAACTCCCGCCGCCTCTGTCGGGTCCTCTACCAACAATTTTTATGGTCAATCCCACGCTTTCCCTTGGGGACAATGCACCTGGTGGGTTGCCCAAAAAAGACCAATTCCAGCTTGGGGTCATGCCAAAGATTGGTTAAATAACGCCATTCGGTCAGGCTACGCAGTTTGTAAAGGAAGCTATTGTATTCCCCAAGTGGGATCGGTCATATCTCTTTCCGGAAATAGATATTATGGCCACGTGGGTTATGTAGAGGAAGTAAAAGGAGATAAAGTAGTTTTCTCGGAGATGAATTATATCGGGCTGGGTAGAATGAATTATAGAACTTTAAGAGTAGGCTCCTCTTCAATTAAAGGATACATATATTAGGTTTCTCTTAAGCGGTACATTAAGGCCTCCGAGAGATGTTCGAAAGATATATTTTCTGAGGTTTCTAAATCAGCAATAGTCCGAGCCACTTTTAACACTCGGTGATATCCTCTGGCTGAGAGCTGACCCGAATTCACATAGTTTCTTAGAAGGGCTCCTGATTTACTGTCAATTTGGCAGTATTTTTTAATTTGAGGAACCTCCATTTCAGAATTAGTTAAAATCCTTTCGTTTTTGAATCTTTCTTTTTGAATCTTTCTGGCTTTCTCTACCTTCTCCCTGATTTTTAAGCTGATATTTTCTTCATCAGCCGCTACTAGTTTTTCATATTTTATCTGGGGGACATTAATGAAAATATCAATTCTATCCATCAAGGGACCGGAAAGCTTTCTTTGGTATTTTTGAATTTGGGAATTAGTGCAACGGCACTCTTTTTCTGGGTCACCGTGAAATCCGCAAGGACAAGGATTACTGGCCGCTACCAGAGTAAAGCGAGCCGGCAAAGTGAGAAAATGCTTAGCTCTTAAAATAGTAATTCTTCCCTCTTCTATCGGCTGTCTCAAGCTTTCCAAAACATCGCGATGAAACTCCGGAAACTCGTCTAAAAATAAAACTCCCCGATGAGCTAAAGTAATTTCACCCGGCCTTGGCGGATTTCCACCGCCAATTAGTGCCACTTCAGAAGAGGTGTGGTGGGGAGAACGAAAAGGTCTGAGAGTAATTAATGGGGTGGTGGGCGGGTTACAGTCTTTTGGGAGAAGGCCGGCAATACTATAAATTTTGGTTACTTCCAGAGCTTCTCCAAAAGAGAGTTTAGGTAAAATAGAAGGAAGGGCTTTAGCTAATAAAGATTTTCCCGCTCCCGGAGGTCCCTGCATCAATAAATTATGAGAACCGGCTGCCACAATTTCCAGAGTTCTTTTAGCTGATTCTTGACCGTGAATCCAAGCTAAGTCTACTGGACGCCACCCACCAGCCACCCCGTCTTTTAAAAAATTTTCTATTTTTATTTCAAAAGGGGAGATTTGAATTTTCCCTTCCAGGTACTCAATTGCTTCTCTTAAGTTTTCTACTCCGATTACTTTTACTCCTTTAATTAAAGCTGCTTCTCCAACATTTTCTTTTGGTAAAATTATTTCTGACCAGCCTTCTTTTTTAACAATTTGAGAAAAAGATAATACTCCCTTAACCGGTCTTAACTTTCCATCTAAAGCTAATTCACCAATCAAAAGCCGACCTTGAGAGCTAAAATTTATTTGTTTTGAGGCAGAAAGAAAACCCAAAGAGATAGGAAGGTCGTAAAGAGAGCCCTCTTTTTTCAGGTCAGCAGGAGCCAAAGAGACCAAAACCCGGACCGGTTGCTGGTAAGGGGACTGATACCCGGAACTTTTAATAGCTGCTCCTACTCTTTCTTTGGATTCCTGAACTGCTTTATCAGGCAGCCCCACAATTTCAAAATGCCTCAATCCATATGAGGCATCTACTTCCACTTCAATAATTTGGGCATCTAAGCCGACATTAGCTGCCGAGAAAACTTTTGCAGGCATATTTTAATTTATTGTTTACACTTAACGCAAAAACGGGCCTCCGGGTGAACCTTCAATCTTTTTTCATCAATCTTTTTGCCGCAATTTTCGCAAATCCCGTATTGACCCTTTTTAATCTTTTCTAGGGCTAGATTGATATTTTTTAACCTTAATTCCAGATTATATTCAATCGGTAAAAGAGTGCTGTATTCCTCCACTTCGTCAGCTGCTCTTTCCAGGGCTGAGGAGCCGGAATCGCCATTCCAGTGAGGAAAACGGGTATCCCAATCTCCTTTAAGCTTTCCATCTTTTTTGGCAAATTTTTCTAACTCTTTTTCTAAATTAATTTTTTCTTTCTCTAATTTTTCTTTTATTTCTTTAAGTAATTTTTGGTTCATTTTTATTATAATAAGCTTTGTTTTAATTGAATAATTCTGGAAAGAGCGGCCTCCACCTGTGTCTTAGAAACTTCTCCGTTTTTGAAGGCCTGGTAAAAAGCTTCCAGTCCTTGGGTCGTTTCTATGTCCCAGCCAGAAAAAATTAAAATATCTACCCCGGCTTCTATCGGTTTGGTTACGGTCTCTTTCAAATTAAAATTATTTAATAAAGAATCTTGAGCTAAATCATCAGAAACAACAAGAATTCCTGGATTAGTATTATTTTTTAGAAATTGAATGGCCTGAGAAGAAAAAGTAAAAGGCAATAAAGAATCAAAGGTTTTATAAACAACATTGGCTGTCATTATCAACTCGGGATTAGCTTCGGCAGCTTTTTCAAATTGAGATATTTCTGGAAGGGCTTCTAGTACCGCTAGTTCGTCTTCAGGATGAGAAATGACTCCACCGTAACCCGGGAAATGTTTCATAGCAGTTAAGATTCCGGCTGCTTTTTGACCTAAAATCAGAGATTTAGCTAAAAGGCCGGTTTCAGTAGCTAGCTTTTGAAAAGAACGGCTAAAGATAAAATCTTCTTCATCAGCCAAATCTAAAAGAGGAGCTAAATTTAAGTTCACTCCTAAATCCTTTAATTCCGTCCCCCGATTTAGACCTACTTGGTAGGCCTGTTCAAGGCTTTTTATTTCTGACTGAGCGGTTTTTTCTTGCAGAAAGCCAATTCGGGAGATAACTCCTCCTTCTTGGTCAGCAGCTACTAAAAGAGGAAGTCCGGTTTCTTCCAAAGAAAGTGCTTGAAGTCCGGCAATTAAACTCTTTAACTGCTCAGCATTTTCAATATTCTGGGAAAGTAAAAGTACGCCACCCGGTCTATATTTTTTAAATATCTCTTCTAATTCCGAAGTGATAGTGGTTCCTTCAAAGCCAATGATAAATAATTGACCAACTTTTTTTTCTAACTCTTGAGCTCTAATCGCTTCAATCGCTCTTTCCATGCCTTGAAAAGAATTACTAAAAAGGAAATAGTCATCAAATTGGGCATAACAAATTCCCAAATCCTGTTTAGAAATGGTTAAGTAGCGAATGCCCACCCCTTGCACGGAAGCAGTTCTGAAATAAGAAACCAAGGTAGGGATTTTTCTGCCAGAAATCCAAATCCCTTCTTTGACTATTTTATCTTCCCAAGTTTTAAATATATCTATCAACCCTTCTTTATCTTTTACTTTTGTCACCAAAACCACTCTATCTCCTTCTTTTTGACTGAAAGTTAAAAGAGTATAGTTTTCTTCTATTTTTTGATAAAACCCTGAGGGAACCTCCACTTGGTAAGCTGAAGCTAAGTCTTCTAAGGTGGCTACTTGCTTTTCTTCTAAGTTTTTAAATACTATTTGGATTAAACTTTCTTCCGGTATTTCTTCTTTCATAAGTTGATTAAACATTTCGGGAATTTCTGCTATTTTAGTAATTTCTGGGGTACGGGTTTCAGTTACCGAAATTAAAGGAGCAGGAATAATTATTTCGGGTTTTTCTTCTTCCTCTTTTTCTTGTTCTTCCTCTTCTTCCCCTGCCGGTGGGAGAGTTATTTCTTCCGGCTGTCTTACTGCAAAAAACCAGTAAACAAAACCTATCAACGAAAGAGAAACTAAAACAACCCCTATTCTGACTAGGATTTTTATGATTGAAGAAGGCTTAGGAGGAGGTTTTTTAGGAATTAAGGTATCTAAGAGAACTTTTTCAACTTTTTCTGGAGCTTTCTCCGGTGCTAATGGTCGAGGAGGTTTTTCTCTTTCCTCGGGGCTTAGGGCAGCTACTTTTTCTCTTTCTTTTTGAGCTTCCCTTTCTCTTAGCTTGGCAACGTCTTTTGCCATTGTCCTAATTTCTTCCCGTTTAAGGAATTCTAATTTTTCCTTTTCTTTTTCTCTCGGATTTGAATTTTGGGCCATTAGGATTTTTCGGGAGTTAAGATGTAGGTTTTTCTCTAACTGCTTTTAAGGAAAGATTTATTCTTCCTTGCTCATCGATAGAAATAACTTTAACTGGTACAATCTCTCCTACTTTAACTACATCCTCCACTTTTCTTACTCGGTAAGGAGCCAGTTGAGAAATATGAATTAGTCCTTCTTGGCCAGGCAGGATTTCCACAAAAGCTCCGAAATCTAAAATTCTAGTTACCCGGCCTTGAAAGATCTCCCCTACTTTGGCTTCTCTGGTAATATTTTTTATCCAGGCAATAGCTTTTTGGGCTGCTTCTTCCTTTTCCGCTGTAACAAAAACTTTACCGGTGTCTTCAATGTCTATGGAAACTCCGCATTCCTCAATAATTTCATTAATAATTTTTCCTCCTGGGCCAATCACTTCTCTAATTTTTTCCGGATTAATCTGAATAGTCAAAATTCTGGGAGCATAAGGTGACAATTCTGGCCGTGGCCTGTCAAGAACTTTTTTTATTTCATTTAAAATTGCTAATCTGGCTTTTTTCCCTTGTTCTAAAGCTTCTTTAAGAATTTTTTCATTTACCCCTTTTATTTTAACATCCATCTGGATAGCGGTGATGCCGTCTTTTGTCCCAGCCGCTTTAAAATCCATGTCCCCGTGATGGTCTTCAGGTCCTTGAATGTCAGTTAGAATTTGATAATTACCTTTCCCATCCTGCATTAACCCCAAAGCAATACCGGCTGCTGGCTTTTTTATTGGCACGCCAGCATCCATTAGGGCTATAGCCGAAGAAGAAACTGAAGCCATGGAAGTAGAGCCGTTAGAAGAGAGAATTTCCGTAACCACTCTAATAGTATAAGGAAATTCATCAGAACTGGGAATTAAAGGAATAAGAGCTTTTTCTGTTAACATCCCATGACCAATTTCTCTTCGGCCCGGTCCCCTCATTGGTTTTATTTCCCCGGCACTGTAAGGAGGGAAATTATAATGGTGCATAAATCTTTTTCGACCCACTATTTCCATGCCTTCCATTAATCTGACATCTCCCGGCGCCCCCAAGGTCAAAATAGAAAGAGCTTTGGTTTGGCCTCTAATAAAAAGGCCAGAACCATGGGTTCTGGGTAAAAGGCCGGCCTCACAATGAAGAGGTCTGATTTCGTCTAATTTTCTTCCATCGGGTCTTTTTTTTGATTGAATAATGTTGGTATGAACTAATCTGTCAATTTCTTTTTCAAAAAATTCTTTAGCGTATTCACCTTTTCCTTCGCTGGGGTATTTTCCTTCAACATAATAGACTAGCTCTTCTTTGAGCTCGTTTACCCCTTCCATCCTTTCAATTTTATTTTCCCGATAAAGGGATTTCTCTAATCTTTTGCCCAAGAAATCTTTTATGTCTTTTTCTAATTCTAAATCAGTCGGAGCTGCTTCTAATAAAATCTTTTCTTTACTGGCGTTTTTAGAGATATCTTTTTGAAAATTAATTAACTCTTTCAGATAAGGTTTGGCGAATTCCACCGCTTTTAAAATAGTTTCTTCTGGTACTTCTTGTCCTTCTCCTTCTATCATATTAATTAAAATATCGTTATCTTCCTTTACACCGGCAAAAACTAAATCTAAATTACTTTGCCCTCTCTGTTCGTAAGTAGGGTTCAAGATAAGTTTTCCATCGATTTGACCCACCCTGACTACTCCTAAGGGACCAGCCCAAGGAATTTCTGAAATAGAGAGAGCGGTAGAAGCTCCGATTAAACCAATAATATCAGGGTCGTTTTCTCTGTCCCAAGAAAGACAGGTAGCTACTACCTGCACTTCTTTTTTTATTCCTTGGGGAAACCTTGGTCTGATAGCTCTGTCAATTAGCCTGGCAGTTATAATAGCTTCGTCTGAAGGACGGCTTTCTCTTCTGATATAGCGGGAGCCCAAAATTTTACCAGCGGCATAATATCTTTCTTCATACTCTACAGTTAAAGGGAAAAAATCTACTCCTTCTCTGTCATGCTTGGAAATTACCGCCGTAGTTAAAACTAAGGTATCTCCGTATTGTACCAAACAGGAACCTGAGGCCTGCTCGGCTAAGTTTCTCAGCTCGATTTTTAATTCTCTACCATTGAGATTTAGTTTAAATTCATTAGTAGCCATTCTTCTTATTTTTTTAATAAATATTTCTCTGGGTTTTTTTCTAAATCAATGAATTCATCAGCTATTTCTTTTAACTTGCCGGAAGCTGATCTGCCAAAAGCAATAACCTCTACTCTTTTCCCCTGGTTTTTCAAAAATTCTACTAACTGAAGAAAGTCTCCATCGCCGGAAGCTAAAACAATGGCGTCTACGTTAGGAGAAATTCTAATAGCGTCAATAGTAATGCCCACGTCCCAGTCTGCTTTTTTCAGGCCGCCGTAGAATTCTTGCAAATCTCTTACCCTGGTTTCAATCCCTAACTTAGTTAAGGCCTCAAAAAAGGGCTTTTCTTCGCCAGTTTTTGTTTTGACTACGTAAGCAAAAGCCCTGATTAAGTTTCTTTGGGAAACCGCTAATTTTAAAATTTCTCGGAAATTAACCCGAGCTCCATAGAGGTTTTTAGCAGAATGGTAAAGATTTTGGACGTCAATTAAAACAGCTACTCGCTGTCCGGAATGTTTGATTATCGACATAATAAAATTACTTCTTTAAACCTATTTTTTTAATAATACTGTTATATCTTCTGGTGCTTTCCTCTTTCAGGTAACTTAAAAGTTTTCTTCGTTTGGAAACCATTTTCAAAAGACCTCTTTTGGAGTGAAAATCTTTAGGGTGTCGCTTTAAATGTAAAAGCAGCTCCTTGATTTCTTCAGTCAAAAGAGCAATCTGGACTTCGGGAGAACCAGTATCTAAATCATGCAGCTTATATTTTGTTATAATTTTTGTTTTTTCGTCTTTTTCCAACATATATTTGTGCCCCCACCAGGACTCGAACCTGGACTCCTCCGCTTAAGAGGCGGGTGCTTTACCAATTAAGCTATGGGGGCCAGGCTATTAAAAAGAAGGAATGGTTATTTGGCACTGGATGGAAAACCAACCCTGATTTAGACCGGTCCATTCAGCTACCCCGATTACATCAAAGAATAAATCTACCAGGAGCCAGCCAGCATAAATTATAATCAGGCCCAGTATTACGGAAGTGATTAATTTTTTTGCCTGGCTTAACATTTTCGGTCCGCCTTTTGCGCCGCCGACCAGAGTTTCGGCTTCACTGAAATAGGCCATAATATACATTATTCCGCCAATGGCCAGCATTAAAACGGCTAAGGGCGGGACTAGCTGAAATAAAATAAAATCAAAAATTCCATCCAACATGACAAAAAAATGACAAAAAGTACAAGGTGCATCTATGGCAGTGCCTCCGACGCATTGGCCATTTTCCCAACTGCCGCCCATAGAAACTTCTTTGCCGCATGGCACTAACCCTTCGTAACAAATTGTTTCAGCCGTACCATTATGCACGGCAATGTAAGTGCCGGCCGAGGCGGTTAAAGGAAGAGATAAGCTTAATAAAAAAATAATTAAAAATAATTTTTTCATATGTTTGGAGTGCCCCCGGAAGGACTCGAACCCTCACCTAAGGCTCCGAAGGCCCTCACGCTATCCATTACGCCACGGGGGCAGTTACATTTATATATTTTACCAGA
>CAYWKA010000002.1:84100-90432 GCA_964459265.1 uncultured Candidatus Saccharibacteria bacterium | reverse complement strand
CTGGAAAGGGAACGAGAGATATTTCAACTGGATTACCGATATTTATTTTAACTACATCTTCTTCATAGATATCCACTTCTATTGCAAAAGGAGTGGCTGGTAAAAGAGTAATGACCGTATCCTGTAACGTGGGCTGAACCAGTTCTCCTACTTTTTTGTTTATTTTTGTTATTTGCCCTTTGGTCGGGCTTTTGAGAGTAGCGTCTCTAATTTGATTTTCCAAAAGCTGAACTTGGGCCTGAACTTGGTTTACTTGAGCCTGGTATAAATCAATATCTTCTTGTCTAGGCGGAACTGTTTTTAAAACTAAATCGTCCTCAGCTGCCTGAAGAACTCCTTTAGCTGATTCAATTGCAAATTTGGCAGAAATAATTGATTGTTGGGAATTGGTCAGATTGGTCAAGGCGGTGTTAATATATCCCCGGTGGGTGTCTAAAGAAGTTTTATCAGTAGAGGAAACAGTATTACGATAAGCTGGTTCTTCGCAGGTTTCTCTAATGATTTTTAGGGCAGCGGAAGTAATCTCTAAAGTTTTTTTCATTTCAGAAAGGGAGGTCTCGATTTTTTCATTTGTTGAATCAGCTTTGGCAATGTCTAAGTATGATTTTGCCTGAGCCATGCCTGACTCTATTTTATCTTTATTCTCTCTAACTTTGATGCCTTCTTGGTCACTACTGGTAAAGTAAGTCCTTTGAATTAAATCTACCTCATTAAAAACATTGTAAATTTTTAAATAAGAATCATCTAAAACATTTAAAGCGTCTTCATCAGCATCTTTTAAACCCCGGTAAGCCGTATCTAAAGAGACCTGGCTGTTTTTAACTGCCGTCTGAGCAATTTTAATCTCTTCTTGGGTTGCTCCAGCTAATAATTTACTAAGTTTTGCCTGAGCTATATCCAAGGCAGCTTTTGCTTCTTGAAGCTGAATGACCAACTCGGTTGTCTCAAGCCTGGCTAAACTTTCTCCAGACTCAACTTGGTCTCCGACTTCAACATATATCTTTTCAAGACGGCCAGAACTTTTGAAACTAAGATTTATTTCCTCGCCTTTTTTCACTTGGCCGGTTTCGGTTACTTCTTGAGTGATGGTTCCTTTTTGTACTTCAGCCAAATTAAAAGTGAGCTCAGTTTTTTTAAAGAACCCTTGATAGATGACAATAATCATTAAAAGGCCGATGATGGCCCCGGTAATTTTTTTCCAGTTAGTCATATTTTTGTTTGGAAAGAATCTTGTGCCAATCCGGGTAGCAAGAAACTCCCTGAAAAATTACTCCCCCTAAAAATCCGTAAGAAAATTGAGGGAAAAATGGATAAAATTTTAAAGAAAGAACTGAAATTAAAATCATAAAGCCCAAAAGCCAATGATGTAAATGCAATTTATAGTTGCCAATATTGAAAGTGAATGACTTTATTTTACCAGGCAGGCCCGGTTCTTGCCCAGAGCAAAACTTGGTAATAAAATAACCTAAAATTACTCCCAGATAAATCTCCAGAGAAAGCAAAGCCAAAGGCGTACTTAAAAAGAACCTGGGCTTTACTAATCTTGGTTTTAGAAAATGTAGTTTTCTCATTGATTCGGCGGGGACGCTAGGATTCGAACCTAGAACCCTTCTTTTGGAGAGAAGGAGTTTACCATTAGCCTACGTCCCCAATTTTTATTTCTTTAGCTCTTTGTGTACCGTATGCTTCCTGCACCATTTACAGAATTTTTTCAATTCTAACTTCTTCTCGGCTGCTTTTTTTGATTTGCGAGTGTAATAATTAATCCTTTTGCATTCCTGGCACTGAAGTTTTACAAATGGTTTCTTTTTTGCCGCCATGAGCTTGCAATGAGATAAATCTCATCTTATACTCTGTACTCCATTTGGAGCTTGAGCCGAAGACGAGAATCGAACTCGTGCTCTTCTCTTTACCAAAGAGATGTTTTACCACTAAACTACTCCGGCCTAAAATTTATGTGGGCAGGGAGGGATTCGAACCCCCGAAGCCCGAAGGCACGACGTTTACAGCGTCGCCCGTTTGACCACTCCGGAACCTACCCAATTTATTTATTTTAACATAAATCTGATCAGTTGCCAATGGTTTTGGCGTGTTTTTTGCGCCACTTTTCAATTTCTTTGTGGTTACCGGAAATCAGAACTTTGGGCACTCGCCATTTTGCTCCTTTTTTGGGTAGAAAAACTTCCGGCCTGGTATATTGCGGATATTCAATAAATCCTTTTTCCTTGGTAATTCTTTCCTTTAATAAAGCTGGCTTTCCTAAAACGCCAGGCATTAATCTACTTATTGTTTCCATTACCACCATAGCTGGCAGTTCGCCCCCCATTAAATCATAATCGCCAATTGATAATTCAATATCAGCCAGGTGCCCGGCTACTCTTTCATCTACTCCTTCATAACGACCGCAAACCATAATTATTTGGTTTAGCTTGGAAAACTGGTAAGCTAATCTCTGGTTAAACTTTTTCCCTCTCGGCGTAAATAATATCACTTTTCCCCGCCGGCTGGCGGATTTCTTTATATCTTTTACCGCTCGGTAAATCGGCTCTACTTTTAAAACCATTCCTAATCCCCCACCAAAAGGCCGGTCGTCAACCGTTTTGTGTTTATCTTTTGTCCAATCCCTCAAATTATGAATATTAATTTTAATCAACCGCTTTTGTTGAGCTTTTTTAATAAAGGACTCTTTCAAATAGGAATCGAAAATCTTCGGAAAAATTGTAATAATATCAAATTTCAGCATAATTGAAAGGAAACAAAAACGGTGCCTTTTCCATATTAGCACCGTTTTCGCGATTTGTCAGCAGAAATTTCTGCTTACAGTTTCAGATCTTCCAACTCTTCTCCTTCAGTTGGAGTTCTTCTTCCTCGAGCTGGAGCTCTACCACCGGCTGGTTCTTCGATCTTTAAATTCACGCGAGCGTGATTTTTAAGACCGACGATGCGAACCAAGCTTCTGATAGCTCTGGCAGTAGAACCGGCTTTGCCGATGATCTGACCCATATCTTCGGGATTTACTTTCAAAGAAAGCAATACTCCCATTTCGTCAACCTTTCGGTCAACTTTAACATCTTCCGGGTGATCAACTAAAGCCTTTATAATAAACTCAAGGAATTCTATATCACCTGATTTTTTTTCAGCCATAAATCTTTCAGTGAATGGTTAATCAATACTAGTAGCTCAACCTTTTAAGCCTACTACTCCTTCAGTAGTTCAGAGTTTCGGCAAAGTCGATGAGCTATTCAGCTCATCTCCACCCTTCGCTGACGCTTGGGTATCTGATAAGTAGCTACTGTTTTATATTTTAATCTTTATTCTGGATTTGTCAAGCACCAAGCTTCCGCGAACGGAAGCGCAGGTCGAAATGAAGTTTTAACTTCATTGAGCCCAGAAGTGCTCCCACAGCAGTGAGGAGAGAGATTCTTCTTTCTACTGCGAGAGCACTTCTGGGGAGGAGGGTAGTTAACTAAAAAGTAACTACCCTCCTCCTTGTTTGCCGCCTGATCTCAAATAGCTCATTTTTGGTGCCGTTTGCCTTTTGGAATGTGAAGGTATTAAGAAAAGCTGTCTAATGGCTGGGTGAGAAGTTCTTTCTCTAGCCTGAGCCAGTATATTACTAGCTGCAGTTATTGAAGAACACTCGTCAAGTTTGATTAAGCGATCGTGCTGTTCAAAACTTGAGAAGGTATCCCTTAACTTTTTCAGCTCTTTCTTGTTTGGAAAATTACTGGTCAGAGTCCACAAGCGGAATCCAGTCCCGGCTAATCTCTTCTTATACTCTTCAGCTAGCACGGCGTAATCGCCACCTACTGACAGCCTTCCCATGATGACGCTGTATCTCATTAGCATCACCTCCTTTCATTTTTTATTTCGGCGACTAAATTATCCCAAGGAACTATTTCCCATCTTTCAACCCACTTCCTTGAAATGAGCTGAAATTGGGTGGCGAAGCGAAAGGATCGAACTTCCGCCTCGCCTTTTTTGATCACATGCACTTATACCGAGAACGGATCGCTACTGCTGCTAGCTTCCTCATGCCATTTCTCACGAAAAGAAAGAACATGAAGAGGCATCCTAACGGATAGCAGTAATACGCTAGCAGCTTCAGCCAACGAGGTTCATCTATAGGCCATAAACTAAATGCAGATAAACCCCAAAACAACACAAGGCACGCTGCTATTACGATAACCGTGAAGACATAGACGATCAAGCTAATCAAGATAACTATGGCTATTCCCATTATTGCCTCCTTTCTTATTTTTTTATTTTGCCTTCATAGCAACGAGCTGGCCACAATCTATTTGATTAACACGAATGTCTAATCGATATATAAATAATATATTTTCATTGTAACCACTTCGCCGCTATGAAGGATTTCTTGCACTGAATTTATTGAAGTGTGAAAAGAACTGTATTCCCATATTTCAACCCACTTACTATGAAATGAGCTGAATTATGGGTGGAAGGAAGCTCGGGAGAGTTAACTCTCAAGGATTTTTCCCGATTATTTTTATTCTCGGAAATCATCTCATTCCGAGCCTCCTTCTTCTAGTCTGTCAAAGAAGTCGCTTGGGATCATCTGTAAGAACTTACCGAAGCCCATCGCTTCTTTTTGAAGCCTCCTGAGTTTCCATCGGCCCTTGTTTTCAGGCATCATCCTTTAAGAGGTTCCTCCGATAGGTTTGATTACCCAGCTCGATTGACCGGAAGCTGGTTCTTTCAACCCTCCTTCGGAGAGATGCCACCAGTGCAGCCCAATTAAACGAGTCAGGTCTTCCAAGCTCTCCCAAAGAATATCGATCCAAGGATATGGGAATCCGTGGAAGAAATGCCCCTGACAAGAAGCTTCAGTTTTTACCCCCCATCGTCCAAGGCCAATAACGAGATCCTTTATTTTTTTATCTACGGGCTCACCACAGGAATCTCGCATTGCCTCAACTTCTTTACAGACTCTTCCGAGGTCTCTGGGTCTCATTATTCACTTCCTTTCTCCTTACTGGAACATCCTTTGAGTCCTCTGATATGCTCTTGGGTGATGCCTCTGGACGTAACGGCCCAGTCGGCGTCTTACCCAACCTAGCAGCCAAAGGTTTCCTCTAGACCATCCTTGAATAACGATACTGGCACCCATTGGTCTGGCTCCGGTGACTAATTGAGGATTATGAGATATTCCTCTAATCAGCCCTCCGAGTAGCCAAAGAATGAATGCCAGGGTAACCGCATTAAGAAGGATGGCGTACTGGAATAGCTTTACACAGAAACTCCAGAAATTCTGCATTTCTCTTTCACCTCCTTTTTTTTCGCTTCATAGCGATGAACTGTCTACCAATTTGTTTTATACTTTATGATACTTGATAGCCAGTTCGCCGCTATGAAGCCCCGGTAGTAGAAAGTTTTGCTTTCACTACGAGGAAAAGTTTCTCAAAGAGCTATTTTATATTTCTCAGTCCACAAAATGATTTATGAACTAAGAAATATAGGGAAGTCAGCTATACGAATGCTAATCTTCCCTTTGTAACCCCTAGTTGAGCCAGAGATTACTATGTTGCTTGAGCCATGCCTGAGCTTTCGGGTCGTTTTGAACCGCCGATAAAGCGGCCTTAAAAGATTCTCCTGCTTCTGTTCTCCCGATATCTTTCTCACGTTTTTGAAGCTTATCAAGTCCCGCTGCTGTTTTCGGTAAATCTGACATTCTACTCCCTTCGTGCCCGTGGAGTTGGATTTAGCCAAATGGCTACTCCGTGGACGTGAAACCTTTGGTAATGCGTTCAAATTCTCTTGGACCATAATCTCTACGGATTATGGCTAACCATCTTGCTGCTTTTGCTATCTCGTCGGCTTCCTTTTGCGCAAAACCACAATTCGTAAGCCACATTGATGCCAAGCTAAACACAGATGATGGAGAATTTGTCGAAGCAATACTGATAATGTATCTTAAGTTATTGCCTTCGACGTTTTCAAGAACAATTACCCGTGTCTCGAGCTCGCTAAGTGACCTCTTAGCCTTTTGCATGCTCATGACCTCCTTTCCATATTCATTATAATTATATATGTAAACGAGCTATGCTCGGTTATTTCCCATCTTTCAGCCCGTAAATGATTTTATGAGCTGAAGGATGGGTGCGAGGAAGAATAAAGGTTAATTTTCCTCCTTCGCCTAAAGCTATGGAAGGACAAGAATCTCCATTCTTCTCTCCGTTCAAATATAACAGGCGGCTCTCAGAGAGAGCCGCCTGTCGGTCAAATTATTGAAAACACTTATATATAGTGACTCTCCCCTCTTGATACTTGTATTATAACATATACCTTATATTTGTCAAGTCTCACTACCT
>CAYWKA010000002.1:51733-84000 GCA_964459265.1 uncultured Candidatus Saccharibacteria bacterium | reverse complement strand
CCTCTTGATACTTGTATTATAACATATACCTTATATTTGTCAAGTCTCACTACCTACTTTGTAGGTGTGAGACTACCCCCATACCTTTTTTAAGGTGGTGGGGGTCAAGTCCTATTATTTCTGTTCTAAACTATTATTAATTCTTTTCTTCAATTGTACCCAACTTTTACTAAAAAGCTTTAGCATAGCCTCACGTTTATGGGCATCTCTCGGCGATTTGTATGCTTCATAATAAATAAGTTCGATTGGTTTTCTGTATTTTGTTGCTGATACTTTTCCCAACTTATGCATTGTTATCCTTTTTTTAAGATCATGAGTATAACCAACATATAAATGATTATCTTTTTTACTTTTTAGAATATAAACATAGTACATAATTAAAAAGGTAGTGAAGTAATTTTCACTACCGGTAAAATTATTTTATTAAAATTTCTATTCATTTTCCGTTTCTTTCTTTGTTTCAACTATGGTTTCCTTTGTCGGTGTCTCTGACTTTTCTTCTTTTGGCTTCTTTTCTTCTGTTTTTTCTTCTGATTTTTCCTCTTTTTTTGGTTTTTCTTCTTTTGCTGGTTCTTCTGCTGGTTTTTCCTCAGCCGGTTTTTCTTCCTTTTTCTCTTCTTTTTTTGGCTCCTCCTTTGGCTCTTTCTCTTTTTTTGGGACTTCTTCTTTTGGAGGCTCTTTAGGTTTTTCCTCTGCTTTCGGCTCTACTTCCTCAGTTGGTTTTACTTCTTCTGCCGGTTTCTCTTCAGCTGGTTTTTCTTCTGCTGATACCGGAGCTTCCGCTGGTTTCTCTTTTTTTTCTTTGGCTTTTTTATGGACGTCTATTTTTTTTCCTTCAATAATCTTTTCTGAAATCAATAAATTATAAACGCTGGGAGAGGGTTTGGCTCCTACCGATAACCAGTGCTTAACTCTCTCAGCTTTGACAATTTTTTCTTTGGTCAAAGGGTTCCAAAAACCAACCTCTTCCACAAAACGACCGTGAGTTACGGGTCTTCTTCTATCGGTCACCACTATCTTGAAAGACGGCTGATTTTTTTTACCTATTCTTTGAAAACGAATAACTAACATAATTTTTACCAAGATTTCGCTTCCAGGGCTAATTTAGCGGATTCTTCTTCAGCTTCTTGTTTTGAGGAACCCTCGCCTTTAGCCACCAATTCTTTGCCCAAAAAAATACCAATTATAAAATGCTTGGCGTGGTCCGGCCCCCATTCTTCCAAAACCTGGTAAGTTGGGGTTATCCCCATTCTTTCCTGGGCCTCTTCCTGAAAGCGAGATTTAGCATCCTTCAAAAGTCCTTCTTCAATGATATAAGAAATCTTAGGGGCCAATTGCTTTTCAATGAATTTCGAAGCTGACTCATAGCCTTGGTCAAGGTAAAGCGCTCCAACAAAGGCTTCACAAGTATTGGCTAAGATATATTGTCGGGCTTTACCTTTTTCTTTGCTCTCCCCTCTGGAAAGTAAAAGGAAATCGTTAAAATCCAAATCTTTGGCCAGGTCTCCCAGTATTTTAGCATTAACCAGAGCAGCCCGCCAGCTGGTTAATTCCCCTTCAGTTTTTTTGGGATATTTTTTATAAAGAAACTCGGTAATTACCAGCTCTAAAACAGCATCCCCCAGAAACTCTAATCTTTCGTTATTTTCTAAGGGAAAACTAGGATTTTCATTCAAATAAGAACGATGGCAAAACGCCTGAGTCAATAATTCTTTATTCTTAAAATTAATCCTTAGTTTTTTTTCTAATTTAGAAAAATCTTTCTCCATGATATTGTTTATTTCTCTTCGGGCGGATCAATTTCTTTGTAGACGGTACCCAGCACTCCATTAATAAACTTGCCCGAACTCTCTCCCCCGAACGATTTAGCCAATTCAATGGCTTCGTTTATAGCCACTTTAGGGGGAACGGCCTTTTTATCTTCATATAATAACTCATACAGCCCTATTCTTAAAACGTTTCTGTCCACAATACTGATTTGGTTAATCGGCCACTCAGGAGCTGCCTTTTCAATGATGCTGTCAATCTCTGAAAGACGCTGGATTACTCCAGTTACCAACTCCCAAACAAAACTGGGGTCTTCCAACCCGGGACCAAATTCCTTGATGTTTCTCTCTACAACTTTCTCTAAATCTATTCTCTTTCCAGAAAAGTCCCACTCGTAGAGGGACTGCATCGCAATGGAACGAGAAAGGTGCCTTGAAGCCATAAACTATCTTTTACTTAATCTTTCCCAAGTTAAAGGTTTCTCTTTTTTAGCGGCCTTTTTCTCTTCTACTTCTTTGGTTTTTATCTCTCTTTCTTTAGCTTTTTTTTCTTTTTTGGTTAATTTTTTAAGAACGTCAATTACTTCATTACCTTTGTAATATCCGCAATTCCAACAAATGGCGTGGGGTAGCACCGGCTTGCCGCACTTTGGACATTTAGTCAGGGCAGGTTTCTTTAAAAAAATCTGAGATCTTCTTTTATCCCTTCTTGATTTGGTGTGTTTTTGTTTTGGAACAGCCATGCTTGCTTCTTAATTTAAAACTCAATCTATGTATAGCACATCTACCGTATTTTTTCAACATCTTCCGGTGATATTTTGTGGGGTAACCTTTATGTTTGTCAAAACCATAGCTAGGATATTTTTTATGGTATCTTTGCATTATTCTGTCCCGGGTAACTTTGGCAATAATGGAAGCTGCCATGCAAGAAAAAACTTTCTCATCGGCCTTAACAATTGATTTTTGAGGAACCGGCAAATTAAGTTTTATCTTCCCGTCTAGAATTAAAAAATTAGGCTTTTTCTTTAATTTCTGAACAGCTTTTTTCATAGCCAACTTGGTGGCCTGGAAGATATTTATTTTATCAATTACCTTTTCTGATACCCTGCCTATCCCCCACTGAATTTGTTGATGTTTTGTAAGAATCTTATAAAACTCCTCGCGTTTTTTTGCTGTAAGTTTCTTTGAGTCATTAATCCCCGAAAATTGAA
This sequence comes from uncultured Candidatus Saccharibacteria bacterium, assembly GCA_964459265.1. Lineage (GTDB taxonomy): Bacteria > Patescibacteriota > Minisyncoccia > Minisyncoccales > Paceibacteraceae > Paceibacter. The sequence continues at coordinate 81,023 of CAYWKA010000002.1, read as the reverse complement.
AATTGGAAATTGGAAATTTTTTAATCATAACCGCTGCTGCCACGACTGGACCGCAAAGCGGCCCTCGGCCGCTTTCATCCAAACAAGCCACTCTTTTATATCCCTTTTTCCATAATCTTTTTTCCTCTTGAAGGGCTGGGTATTTCATATTATACTAATATAACATGAAATTCACCCATCTCCATGTTCATAGTCACTATTCTTTACTGGATGGTTTGCCGAAAATAGATGAGCTTTTAGGTAGAGTAAAGGAATTGGGCATGGATTCGGTGGCCATAACTGACCACGGTAACATTTACGGCGCCGTAGAGTTTTATAAAAAAGCGACTGAACGAGGAATAAAACCGATTATCGGTTCAGAAATCTATTTGGCCTTCGAGAGTATGCACCAAGAGAGGCCAAACGTTGATGACAAAAGATATCATCTGGTTTTATTGGTAAAAAATGAACAAGGATACAAGAATTTAGTGAAATTATTGACCAAAGCCCATCTCGAGGGCTTTTATTATAAACCCAGAGCGGATGAGGAATTATTAGCTAAGCATTCTGACGGTTTAATCGCTCTTTCGGCCTGCCTGGCAGGAAAAATTCCTAAAATGATTTTACAAAGAAAAATGGCAGAAGCAGAAAGGACTGCCTTGCGCTATCAAGAAATTTTTGGCAAGGGTAATTTTTATCTGGATATTCAGCACCACCCTAACTCCGCTGATCAAAAAATTGCCAACAAGGGTCTCATGGCAATTTCCAAAAAATATGACATTCCCTTGGTGGCTACCAACGACGTCCATTATTTAAAACCGGAAGATGCTGAAGCTCAAGACATTTTAATGTTGATTAATACGGGAGCTGATCCCAACGACCCGGAAAGGTTAAGCTTAAGAGAAGATGATTTTTCAATGCGCAGCCCGGAGCAAATGATTAAAGATTTTAAAAACTTGCCCGAAGCTATTGAAAATACTCAAAAAATAGCCAAAGAGTGCAATTTCCAGCTTGATTTAGGAAAAGTGAAACTGCCTAAGTTTGAAGTTCCCTCAGGAAAAACTCAAGATGGCGCTTTAGCCGAGCTTTGTCAGCAAGGTCTGCAAAAAAGATATGGGGAACAACCCTCAAAGGAAGTTTTGGACCGTCTAAATTACGAGCTTTCGGTAATCAAACAGACCGGTTTTGCTTCTTATTTTTTGATTGTTCAAGATTTCGTTAATTGGGCCAAACAAAATCGGATTATTGTCGGACCCGGCCGGGGGTCAGTGGGCGGCTCTTTGGCGGCTTATTTGCTTAATATTACCAACGTTGACCCCTTAAAATATAATCTTTTATTTGAAAGGTTTTTAAATGCTGATAGAATTTCTTTGCCGGATATTGACCTTGACTTTACCGACCGAAGAAGAGATGAAGTCATAGAATATGTGACTCAAAAATACGGCCGCGACCGGGTAGCTCAAATCATTACTTTCGGAACTATGGCCGCCAGAGCGGTAATCAGAGATGTGGGCAGGGCTTTAAATTATACTTACAGTTATTGCGACCAAATCGCCAAGATGATTCCTTTCGGACTAACCTTAGATCAAACTCTGGCCAGCGTAGATGAATTTCGTCAGGCCTATCTAAGCGATTCTCAGGCCAAAAAATTAATTGACTTTGCCAAAAAACTGGAAGGAGTAGCCCGGCATGCTTCTACTCATGCCTGCGGAGTAGTGATTTCAGCTGAACCTTTAGATGAGATAGTCCCCCTGCAACACCCTACCCAAGACGACCAAGCGATTGTTACTCAGTATGAAATGCACTCTATTGAAGATTTAGGTTTGTTGAAAATGGATTTCTTGGGATTAAAAAACCTAACCATTATTGAAGACACCTTGGCTCGGATTTATAAGGTCCAGGGTAAAAAAATTGATATTGAAAATATTCCTCAAAATGATAAAGATACTTTTAAAACCTTGCAAGCTGGGGAAACAGTTGGCGTTTTTCAATTGGAATCAGACGGGATGCGAAGATATTTAAAACAATTAAAACCGACGGAGTTTGAAGATATTATTGCTATGGTGGCTTTATACAGGCCGGGTCCCATGTCTCTTATCCCGGAATACATTGCCGGAAAACACAAAAAAAAGAAAGTTGACTATCTTCATCCTAAGCTGAAAAAGATTTTGGAGTCCACTTATGGCATTGCCGTCTATCAAGAACAAATTATGCAGATTGCTCAGGATTTATCTGGATTTTCTTTGTCTGAGGCCGATGTTTTAAGGAAAGCTATCGGTAAAAAAATAAAGAAATTATTAATGGCTCAGAAAGAAAAATTTATTGAAGGAGCTGCCAAAAATGGGATAGAGGAAAATATTTCTTTAAAAATTTGGCACTGGATTGAACCTTTTGCCCGCTATTCCTTTAATAGAAGTCATGCAGCAGCTTATGCCACTATCGCTTACCAAACTGCTTATCTGAAAGCTCATTTTCCAGTAGAATTTATGGCTTCCCTTTTAACCTCAGAAAAAAATGACGTAGAAAGAGTCGGCTTTTTAATCGGCGAAGCTGAAAAAATGGGCATTGAAGTTTTGCCTCCGGACATCAATGAAAGTTTAGCAAATTTCACTGTGGTCCCTCCCAAAAACATTCGTTTCGGCCTTTTAGTCATCAAAAATGTCGGCCACAATATTGTAGAAACCATAGTTAAGGAAAGAAAAACTATGGGCGTCTATAAATCAATTTTGGATTTTGTCAGCCGAATTAATTCCCGAGATTTAAACAAAAAATCTTTAGAAAGTTTAATTAAGGCCGGGGCTTTTGATAATTTAGCTGAGAGAAACCAACTTTTGTTTAATCTGGAAAAATTGTTGGACTCAGCCAGAGAAACCCAAAGAGTAAAAGCCAACGGACAACGAGGTCTATTTGACGGTTTGACTCGCACCAACGAGTTCCAGTTGGCCGCCACTAATCCCGCCACCAAAGCTGAAAAGCTGAATTGGGAAAAAGAATTGCTGGGGCTTTTTGTCACTTCGCATCCTTTAGAAGATTTTAGAAGAATTTTTGAAAAGAAATGTCCCAATATCTCAAAAATTAAAAATCTAACCAATCACCAAGTGAAAACCGGCGGGCTTATCTCCAGAATTAAAAAAATAATTACCCGAGGAGGCAAACCAATGTTATTTTTGAATTTGGAAGATTTAACCGATAAGATCGAAGTGGTTGTTTTTCCCGGAGTAATTCAAAAAAATCCCTCGGCTTTTCAAGAAAATAAAATTGTTTTTGTTTCAGGAAGAGTTGACCTGCGCGACGGCATGCCGAAATTAATTTGCGAAGAAATAGAAGAAATAGAAGAAATCCAAGAAACATGAAAATAGAAGAAATCCGACATTCTTTAGCGCACATACTGGCTTATGCGGTACAAGAATTGTACCCCGGAGTTAAGTTTGGCACAGGTCCCAGTATTGAAAATGGTTTTTATTATGATTTTGACTTACCTCAACCCCTTACCCCAGAAGAGCTTCCTAAAATAGAAAAGAAGATGAAAGAAATAATTAAAAAGGATGTTTTTTTTGAAAAAAAAGTTATTGCCAAAACTGAAGCTAAAAAATTATTCAAAAACCAACCCTATAAATTAGAACTAATCGCTGAATTGCCAGAAAAGAAAGTATTCATCTATCAAAGCGGTAAATTTGTTGACCTTTGCAAAGGCCCTCATGTTAAGTCCAGTAAAGAAATTCCGGTAGATGCCTTTAAATTAACTAAAATTGCCGGCGCCTATTGGCGAGGTTCGGAAAGAAACCCCATGCTTCAGCGCATTTATGGGATAGGATTCCGCACTAAAAAAGAATTAGAATCGCATCTGGCAAAGGAAGTAGAAGCTGAAAAAAGAGACCACCGAGTTTTAGGACAGAAGATGGATCTGTTCCATATTGATGAAAATGTCGGACCCGGCCTTGTTCTTTGGCATCCAAAAGGAGCTTTATTAAAGAAAATTATAATGGACTATGCTCTGAATGAATATTTAAAAGCGGGCTATCAACTGGTAGATACACCCCATATTGGCAAGTTAAATCTCTGGAAAACCTCTGGCCATACTGATTTTTACAAAGAGAATATGTTACCTCCTATGCATATGAAAGAAATAGGAAAAGAAGAAAAAGACGACTATCAAATAAAGCCAATGAACTGCCCTTTTCATATTGCCATTTACAAAACAGATATTAGAAGCTATAAAGACCTGCCTTTGCGCTACACCGAAATGGGGACTGTTTACAGGTATGAGAAATCAGGAACCTTGCATGGCCTGGTAAGAGTTAGGCAGATTACTCAAGACGATGCTCATATCTTTTGTACCCCAGAACAACTTTCTCAAGAACTTTTCTCCACGCTCAAATTAACCTATAAAATCTTAAAAGATTTTGGCTTCAAAGAATTTGATGTTTATCTCTCCACTCAACCGGAGAAATACGTTGGACCGCCTAAAATTTGGAAAAAAGCTGAGAATTCTCTTAAATATGCTTTGGAAAAATTAAAAATAAAATACGAAACAGATGTCGGTGGAGGAGCTTTCTATGGCCCCAAAATTGATATCAAAATTAAAGATTCTTTAGGAAGACCCTGGCAATGCAGCACCATTCAGCTTGATTTTAATCTCCCCGAAAGGTTTGATGTAAATTATATTGACCAGAAAGGGAAAAAACAACGGGTGATTTTGATTCACCGGGCCTTGCTTGGCGCTATTGAAAGATTTATCGGAGTTTTGCTTGAATATTATGCCGGGGCTTTGCCTTTATGGTTGGCACCGGTCCAGGCTTGGGTAATTCCGGTTGGTACTCGCCACAAAAAATACGCTAAAGAAGTAACTAAAAAATTAAAGGAAGCTGGCTTGCGAGCGGAGTTAAAAGATGAAAACGAAACCGTTTCCAAAAAAATTAGAGAAGGAGAAGTCCAAAAAATCCCCTATCTTTTAGTGGTTGGTGATAAAGAAAAGAAGGTAAAGTCAGTAAGAGTCCGCTCTAAAAATAAGGATTTAGGCATAATGAAAATAGATAAATTTCTGAAAAAGTATATCTAGCCTAACCAAAATTTTTAATGCACCATTTCATCATCATTACTTTTGGCTGTGCGATGAATAAAAGCGATTCGGAGAGAATCGCTTCAATTTTAGAAGAAAAGAGATATAAAAAAGCTTCAAAGATAAATGAGGCTGATTTAATTGTGGTTAATATGTGTTCGGTTCGGCAATCAGCCGTAGATAGAGTATATGGTTTAATTCCTAAATTTAAAAAAATAAAGGCCAAAACCATTCTGACTGGCTGTATCCTGAATAAAGACAGGGCAAAGTTCGTTAAGGGATTTGACCAAATTTTAAAATTTAATGATTTATTAAGATATCAGCCTAAACGTCAAGATGAATCGACAGCTTACGTTCCTATTTCTAATGGGTGTAATAATTTCTGCACTTATTGTGTTGTGCCTTTTACCCGCGGCCCTTTGGTTTGCCGTAACCACGAGGAAATTTTAGAGGAAGTGAAAAATGCAACCCAAAGAGGCTTTAAAGAGGTCTGGCTTTTGGGGCAAAACGTTAACGACTATACCTCGCCTGCTGACTCTACGATTAATTTCCCCAAACTTCTAAAACTGGTGAATGACGTTCCTGGCGATTTTCAGATTCGATTCACCTCTCCAAATCCAAAGAATTTTTCAGATGAATTAATTGGAGTGATGGCTAAATCAAAAAAAGTGGCCAAATATTTAAATTTGCCAGTTCAGTCAGGGGACAATGAAATTTTAAAAAAGATGAATCGTCCTTATACAGTAGAACAATATAAAGATTTAGTTAAAAAAATTCGCCAAAAAATTCCCGAAATTAATTTATCAACCGATGTTATTGTTGGTTTTCCAGGCGAGACAAAAGAACAGTTTGAAAATACAACCAAGTTATTTAAGGAAATCAAATTTAATATAGCCTACATTGCTAAATATTCCCCCCGGCCGGGAACCGCTGCCTGGAAAATGAAAGATGACGTTCCCTTAGTAGAAAAAAAGAGAAGAGAAAAATGCCTAGAAAACTTATTGTTATCTTAGGTCAAACGGCTTCTGGTAAATCAGAAATGGCTATTAAACTTGCTAAAAAGTTCAATGGTGAGGTTGTTTCGGCTGATTCAAGACAAGTTTATAAAGGTATGGATATTGGAACAGGGAAAGTAACTAAGAAAGAGATGAAAGGTATCCCCCATTATCTTTTGGATGTGGCTTCGCCAAAAAAAAGATTTACCGTAGTTCAATACCGAAAATTAGCCCTCAAAGCTATCAATAAAATTTTCAGAAAAGGGAAAATACCCATTCTTTGCGGGGGAACGGCTTTTTATATTCAGGCCGTGGTTGATGGAATAGTAATTCCCGAAGTAAAACCTGACTGGAAATTAAGAAAGGAATTGGAGAAAAAAACTGCGAAAGAACTTTTTGCTAAATTAAAAAAGCTTGACCCTAAAAGAGCCAAGACAATTGAAAAAGAAAATAAAAGAAGGTTAATCAGGGCTTTAGAAATTGTTATTAAAACTAAAAAGCCAGTTCCTGTTTTTAAAAAAAGACCTCTTCCCTATCCGGTTTTGATGATGGGAATTAAGAAAGAAAAAGAAGAGCTTAAGAAATTGATAAAAAAGAGGTTTTTAATTTGGTTAAAACAAGGATTTTTGAGAAAAGTCCTAAAATTAAAAAATCCGCCAGCTGGCGGAGGTCTTTCTTGGCACAGAATTGAAGAATTTGGCATTCATTATCGGGTAGCCGCCCAGTATCTCCAAGGAAAGATTAATAAGCAGGAATTTATTAAAAAATCTTTAACTGAGCTTCAAAATTACGCCAAGCGTCAAATGACTTGGTTCAAGAGAGACGAAAGAATTATTTGGGTTAAAGATTATAAAATAGCAGAAAAATTAGTAAAAAATTTTTAAAAAAATAAGAAGCGAACGAGGGAGGTACAAAGGTAAAAGTACAAACAAAAACAAGTAAAGTACCCCCCTCGCCTTTTGTCCTCATTTGGCGGCACTCAGTAAGCTTCGGCCGTCAATTCACGAAAGAAATTAACTTCGCGTCCTGATAACTGAGCCATTTCAGACTGACGGGCTATAACAAAGCTTCCAAAAAGCTTGGGCACAGCAGACTGTTGTTCAAAGAGACCGGCCCCAGTTTTAGGCTTGTATGCCTTCGCCCTTCTAAAAAGCTCAGCAATCTCTTCAGAGGACTTTTCCATCTTCACCTCCTTTACGGGTTCAGATTTTTAAAGCCGTTTTTTCAATGGCTTCAATTTCGTATTATAAACTTTCTAATAATTTTGTCAAGAGTTGGAAAACTGTCTGAGGGTTGGCTTTTCCTTTAGTTTTAGCCATTACTTGACCAATGAGATACTGTATAGCTGTTTCTTTTCCTGATTTGTAATCTTCAATAACTTTGGGGTTTTTAGAGATAACTTCTTTGACAATTCTTTCAATTTCAGCTGCATCAGTAATTTGAACTAATCCTTTTTCTTCAATAATATGGGAAGGGTCAGCTCCGGTTTTAAACATCTCTCCCAGTAAGATTTTAGCCATTTTGCTGGAAATCTTTCCTTCATATATTAAAGTAATAAACTCAGCGAAGTTTTCTGGAGTAATTAAGAAATCTTCACCAAAAACCTGAGCCCCTTTTAAAATCCCCTGCAGGTCGGTAATTAAATAATTTGAGGCCAATTTAATTAATTTGAAAACATTCTCTGGTGTTAAATTTGGCGGTAATTCACTGACTACTTTTTCAAAATATTCTCCCAAATCCTTATTCTGAACAAAAACTTCAATACTCTTTTCATCTAAATTGTACTCTTTTTTAAATCTTTCTTTCCTTCCTTGGGGAAGCTCGGCTATCTCAGCTTTAATTTCTTCAATAAATTTTTTGGCATGAGAAAAAGGCGGTAAATCCGGCTCAGGGAAATAACGGTAATCGTGGGCAAATTCTTTCTCTCTTTGGCTCACAGTCACTCCTTTTATGTCGTCCCAACCGCGGGTTTCCTGAACTATCTTTTTGCCGGACTCCAAAACTTCAGTTTGTCTCTTAATTTCATATTCTATTCCCTGTTCAACTGCCCGGAATGAATTAAGATTTTTAATTTCTACTTTGGTTCCCAATTTTTTTCCGCCAGCTGGCGGACTTTTACTAACTGAAACATTGGCTTCTACCCGCATTTGACCTTTTTCCATATCGGCATCAGAAACTCCTAAATATCTCACAATTAATTGAACATCCTGGGCAAATTTTCTTGCCTCTTTGGCTGACTTTAAATCGGGCTCGGTAGCAAATTCCATCAGGGGAACGCCAGCCCGATTAAAATCAACCAAAGAATAAGCTTGACCTTGAGGATGAATTAATCTTCCGGTATCCTCCTCTAAATGGATTTCTCTTATCTTAATTTTTCTTCCAGCAACCTCTAAAAAACCGCCCTGACAAAGAGGAAGGTATAATTGAGATATTTGATATCCTTTTGGTAAATCGGGATAAAAGTAATTTTTTCTATCAAATTTAGAATGCTCGGGGATTTGACAATTCAAAGCTAGGCCAGTTTTTATTGTCTTTTTGACTGCTTCTTCATTTATTACCGGCAGAGTCCCCGGGTGACCCAGACAAACCGGGCAAACATTAATATTGGGATGTCTTTCATCAGGATCGTTCAAACAATTACAAAACATCTTGATCTTGGTCTTCAACTCAATATGTATTTCTAACCCAATTGTCGGCAGATATTCCATATTATTCTACTATTCGGCCGTCTTTTATTTCATCGCTTTTTGTCCCCTTGGCCTCATCAACAATTTCCACTCCCGAGCTGGTGCCAATAATATCAGCTCCGGCTTCCAGCATCATTTCTAAATCCACCATATTTCTTATTCCGCCGGCCGCCTTAACTAACAATCCTGGAGCTGACTCTTTCATTATTCTGACGTGCTTAGCTTTCTCATTTAACTCGGTGCGGTCTAAAGGGTCATCTACCGTAGCTGTCTTGACGCAAATGGCTCCCGCCTCCTTAACTATTTCTGAGGCCCGCTTTATTTCTTCATCAGTCAAATATCCTGAACCGATAATTATTTTAGTTGGCAGAATTTTACAAATTTCTTTCAAGTCCTCTAATACTTCTTCATATTTTTTATTCTTGAAATCGTCTATTTTCATTACCACATCCACCTCGTCTGACCCGGCTTTTTTGGCTGATTTTACCATCTCTACTCTTTTCTCGTGAGGACTGGTACCAGTTGGTTCGTCTATTAAGGTAGTTACCTTAATATCGGCTCTTTTTAACACTTCTTTGGATATTTTGGTATGCTCTGGGAAAATACAAAATCCGCGGAAGTCATATTTTTTGGATTTCTCGGCCACTTCTCTTATTTCCTCTTCGCTGGCTCCCTTTTTTAAATAGGTCTGGTCAATAATTTTAGCAATATTCATATTGAATATTTTAATAGATATTCTTTATAAACAATCGGTGCCCAACCGCCTGTTTTTGCTAAATAATTACCTAAATCTTTTAACGTAACCAGCTTCCCTTCCAAGACGGATTTTTCTCTTACAAAAATATCAGGACTATCACCGACAAAAAGATAAATTAGCCCTAAATGAACGGCCTCCACCGGCCTTTTTTCATCATTCAAAATCCCAATTATTTTTTTCTTCAGCAAATTTCCTTTATAAATAATTTCTTCGTTCCATTCCCTCTCTGCCCCGACTTCTAAAATATCCTCTCCTGGCTTTAAATCAATAGGGTTGATATGCCCTCCTATGCCCAGAATATAGTCATTTTTTAATCTCTCTTCGCTCGCCTTTTTTAAATAATGGTAAAGGAAATATTTGTCTTGAAAATTAAAAACAATGTAGGGAATTATTTGCTGCCAGGACGGATCGTTCTCAACTTCAGTCCTTAGCTTGAATTGAAAATTATTTTTGATTAGATACAAATAATAATCTAAATTTTCCGTTTTTATTCCCTGCCAGTGTCCATCTTTAAAAATAATTTTTCTAGCAACAACTAAAACTTTCTCATTTTTCTTCATGTTTCCTCTCTAAGGTAAGGAAGGTATATTTATAGGGATTTTCTTTATCGGGCTGGTTTTCAATCCGTTCTTTTTCTTGCCAATTCGACCAGTCAAACTCCGGGAAAAAAGCATCGCCCTCAAAATCTCCCTCAATTAAAGTAAGATACATTTTATCAGCCAAAGGCAAAAACTGCTTATAAATTGACACTCCTCCACAAATCATTACTTCTGGAAAATCTTTAGCTTTTTCTAAGGCCTCTTCTATAGAATGAGCAACAAGACAACCGGGCGGGTTAAAACCTTTATCTAAAGTCATAATAATATTGGTTCTGTCGGGTAGCGGTTTGCCAACAGATTCAAAGGTTTTTTGCCCCATAATTACTGGCTTCCCAAAAGTTAACCGCTGAAAGTGCTCCATATCAGCAGGTAAGTCCCAGGGCAACTTATTCTTAATTCCGATAACCCGGTTATTCCCCATAGCTGCAATAATTGATATAACCATATTTGATGATGCGTTGTTTATATGCTATTATATTATAATGTCTATGAAAGTGCAAAATAATTCCATTATTTTAGATTACTCTGAATTGAAAAAAATTGTTGATGCCCACAAAACCCTTGGGCATAAAATTATCTGTACGGTTGGCTCCTGGGATATGCTCCACATAGGGCATTTACGTTATTTAATAAAAGCCAAAGAACAAGGTGACATTCTGGTAGTGGGAGTGGACAGCGACCGGGGAATAAAATTATACAAAAAAAATGAGCTCAGACCGGTTATCCCCCAAGAAGAAAGAATGGAAATGCTCAAATACCAAGAATGCGTTGACTACATTACCTTAGTAGACGACATAGATGATAACGGAAAATGGCAATATGAATTGATAAAAGTAATCAAGCCAAATCTATTTGTTACGACTGTTGATAGTTATTCAAAAGAACAAATTAAAGACATAGGAGAATGTTCTGACGAGCTTTTGATTCTGCCAAGGCAAGCCGAACATACCTCGACCACGGAAATCATTGAAAGAATGATTAAAAAGCATTTAGAAGCGATGCTGTCCAATGTCGTAAAGAAAGGATAAAGAAAAGATGAAAAGAGGATTTGTTAATATAAATAATGCCAGAAAGGGAGAATACAAAAAAGTAATCGAAAGGATAGCTTCAACGGGCAAATGCCCGTTTTGTCAGGAAAATTTTAACTATCACAAAAGACCAATCTTCAAACGGAAAGGAGATTGGTTTTTAACTGAAGTTAGCTGGCCCTATAAAAACGTTAAGCATCATCTGATGATTTTGGGAGAAAAACACCGAGAAAACTTCTCTGAATTAAAGAAAAAAGATTTTGCAGCCGTCTCCTATTTAGTCAGTTGGGCAATAAAAAAATATAAAATAAAAGGAGGAGCTTTAGCTATCAGATTCGGTGATACTAATTTTACCGGTGCCTCGGTGGCTCACCTCCATTTCCATCTAATCTCTCCGGAAATTAGCAAAAAAACAAAACGAGCAAAAACAGTTAATTTCCCAATAGGCTAAACCCCTATTTCTGCTCTAATTGCCGGATGAGGGTCATACCCCTCGAGTTGAAAATCTTCGTAATCAAAATCGAAGATGTTTTTTATTTTGGGGTTAAGAATCATCCGAGGCAAAGGCCGAGGTTGACGAGTTAATTGAAGTTTGACTTGTTCTAAATGGTTGAGATAAATATGGGCATCAGATAAAGTATGAATAAACTCATGAGCTTTCAAACCCGTTACCTGAGCTACCATCATTAATAACAGCGAATAGGAAGCGATATTAAAAGGAACGCCAAGAAAAATATCACAACTCCGCTGAAAGAGATGCAAAGATAATTTTCCTTGAGCGTGGAAGAATTTAAAAAAACAATGGCAGGGAGCAACAAAAACTTTATCAACATCTTCCGGGTCCCAAGAAGTTACAACTAATCTTCGGGAGTCAGGATTTCTTTTAATGTCTTCTATTGCTTGGGATATCTGGTCTATTTCTCCGCCTTCTCTTTTCTTCCAATGGCGCCACTTCTCACCATATATGGGACCCAACTCTCCGGGTGGCAAATTATATTTAGCGCAGGCCTCGGGAGTCGCCCATTCGTCCCAAATTGTCACCCCGTGGTCCTGTAAATACTTAACATTAGTATCTCCTCGCAAAAACCAAAGCAATTCATAAATAATAGATTTTAGCGGCATTTTTTTTGTCGTCATTAGAGGAAAACCGCCATCCATTTTAAATCTCATTTGGTAGCCGCAAACAGCAATATTCCCTACTCCCTGCGGGTCTCCTTTTCTTTCTCCGTTTTCCAAAACATATTTTAATAAATCTAAATACTGTTGCATGTTTTTATTGTAAAAGATTTTGAGGGATATGTATGATTTTGATTCCAGCTGCCTCTAAGGCCTTTTTACCATCGAGATTGGAAGCGCCTTCCGAAAAATAGAGCTTTTTAATTCCAGACCAAGCAATAAGCTTGGCACATAACGAACAAGGGAAATGGGTAAGATAAAGGGAAGTATCTTTTAATTGAACACCGTTTTTTGCAGCTTCAGCAATTAGTTTTTGTTCGGCATGAATGGTCGGAGATAATTCCTGTTTATCTCCTGCCTCAAAAAAATCTCTTATAGATCCCACCTGATAAGGAGCCGTGTCATTAGGCACTCCTTGATTGTAAGAACGGGCGACAATTTTTTTATCTTTTACCAAAACTGCCCCTATTTGTCGCCACCAATCGCTGCTTTTTTCAGATTCTTTGTAGGCCTCTTTCATCATTTCAAAATCAAAAGGGTCGTCTGACTTTACAATATCGTCTATTGGCAGTTGGGCTAAGACCTTTTCTTTATCCCAACGAAGAAAAACTGACTCCCACTCTACTTTTTCACTTCTGAGGTATTTATTATACAAACTGCGGGAAATCTCGTCTTGAACAAGAATAATTTCTTTACCCTTGATTTCCTCAATATTATTTTTAGAAAGAATAAATATATTGTCAAAACCAAGCTTATTTAATAAATCCTTGGTTGTTTTTGATTCTATTGCCGCAATGTCCGGTTTAATTTCAGAAAGCTCTTTTTGAAGCTTTTCATCAATAATATAAATGTTGGAAATCTTTTCTTTAACTTTATTAAAAAAATCTAAATATCCCTTATGAATGACAGGGATGTAAAGAATGAGGATTTTTTCTGGCATAAAAATACTTATTCAATAGCGATGCCCATATTGCGGGCCGTACCTTCAATAATTTTCATTGCCTGTTCAACATCGTCAGTATTTAAATCAGGAAGTTTCTTTTTAGCAATCTCTCTCAGCTGGGCCCTTGTGATCTTGGCTTTCCTGGTTTTATTAGGCTCCCCAGACCCTTTTTCAATCCCGGCTACTTTCTTTAAAAGCTCGGAGGCCGGAGGCTGTTTTACCTGAAAAATATAAGTTCGGTCTTCATATACTGTTATTTCAACTGGCAGAATCCAACCGGCTTGGTCTTTAGTAATTTCATTATACTTCTGACAGAATTCAGAAATATTCACCCCATGCTGAGCTAAAGCTGGCCCGACGGGCGGGGCTGGAGTGGCCTGGCCGGCCGGAATCTGTAATTTCACAATTGCTTTAATTTTCTTTGCCATTTTTATAATTTCTTTATTTGTAATGAGTCCAATTCAATAGGAGTATCCCTGCCAAACATATTAACCAGCACCTTTACTTTACCTCGCTCATTATCAATCTCTGAAACCTTACCGTCAAAATCCTTGAAGGGCCCATCAATAATTTTTACCGGATCTCCCATTTTAACTTCAATTTTATATTGAGGGGTCTCTACTCCCATTCGTTTTTTCAAATTATCAATTTCTCCTGAGGAAACCGGGACCGGCGTGGTACCGGCTCCCACAAAACCGGTGACGTTAGGAGTGTTTCTGACTATATACCAACTGTCGTCGGTCACAATCATTTCTACCAAAACGTAACCTGGGTAAATTTTTTCTTCTACCACCTTTCTTTTTCCGCTTTTTATTTTAATCTTTTTTTCTTTGGGCACAATAACATTAAAAATTTTGTCTTCCATACTCAATGACTCAATTCGCTGCTTTAAGTTTTTAGCAACGGCTTCTTCGTACCCAGAATAAGTGTGAATGACATACCAGTTTTTTTCTTGGGATAATCTTTGTTTCGGCATTATTACAGAATAAACTTGTTAAGCAAAGTAGTTAAAATAAAATCTATGGCTCCTAAATAAATAGCGATGGCGACAGAAACTCCAATAACAATCAGAGTGTACCTCAAAGTCTGCTGGCGGGTCGGCCAGTTGACTTTTTTCATTTCTAACCTAACTTCTTTCAGGAAAGTAGTAATTTTTGACGGGATACTTTGAATATTCATCTCACGTTTTAAAAAAAGCCCAACAGGGCTTCTGTTCCAATATAACAAAATGAAGCTCTGCTGTCAATTATAGTAAGAGGTTATTCACCGATTAGTTCTTTCATGCTTTCCATCAATCGCGAAACTAATTCAGAAATAGAGCTTAAATTATTCTCCATATTTTTCAATCCCGTCGTACTAGTACAAGCTCCGTTAAGACAACTCGAAAGACACTCATAGGTTTCGGAAGCAAAATAGCCATTTTCACAAAAATATTCTTTTAAAACGGTCTCTGACTCACAGGTATCGTCCTCTGCCGTCTCGCCACTACCGTGAATTACCTTTCCGTAAGTTTCGTAGTCCTTCCCCCCGTCGGAATCAACACAAACTATGCCAGTGCTCTCGTCGTTCCCTTCAGCTTTTTTACAGACACCATCCACACAACCATATTCGCATTCAATTAATTTATAAGTTATATTACCGCCAGCAGTACAGACCCACTCCTTAAGATTGTCTCCGAGAAAACAAACATCATGATAAGTTATTCCTTCCTTAGCAGCCTCTCCATAAGTATATTCATTTATCCCGTCATCTGAATCGGTGCATAAAGCTGCTAGGGCCTGAGTAGTAATGGTTATCTCTTTGCCCGTAGCCGAACCTGAAGTCAAAAGAGGAATTCCGGAAGTTAAACCAACAGCTTCCACATCCTCTCCTCCAATCCCCATAGGAAGAGGAACGGGAGAAGTGATTTCTCCTTCAATGTTAGCTTTAACAGTTAAAATTTTTGAGGAAGATTTAGGTAAAACCCAATTTAAATCAGTAAAGGTAACGCAACCATCAATTATATCATTTTGAGTTGAACCAATTTGAGATTCATTTTCATAAAGTTTAAGGTTAAAACTCAGCTGGGAACTGGACAGACAAACCCTCAAAGAATTGATTTTAATATCTTCGCCGTCTGAAGCAATAAATTTTGCTTTCAAAAAAGTTATTTCATTGCTCCCTAAAATAACATTTTGACTCGGCGGGGTATCCTCAGCTAAAGAAAGCGAAACATTGCCTTCTTTAAAACAAGTGCCATTTTTACAACCGATGAAGCCATTTTTTTTACAGGAAAAATAAGTAGCCAGGCAAGTTTTAGTTTCTCCTGGCGATGAATTACAGAAATAATCAGTTAATATATCGTTATTCAAACAAACATCGGGATAAATTTTGTTCGCATCTTCACAAGATCCTTCAGTGGTTAATCTTTTTATAATTCCCTCTTTATTTGTCCCGAACCAATCAGTATCGCTACAAACGGACAGCCCAACTGCTTTTTTTTCTTCTTTTTTCTCTACTTCTTCAGTTGAAGGAATTACTGGCTGAAAAGTAGGTTTTTCCTCACAAACATCTATCCATTGATTTTGTCCGTATTTAGCTCCAACATCTAAAGCACAGTAACCGGTGGTGCATTGAAGATTACTATCGCAATCGCCTTGGCCAGCTTCACATTGACAGACAGAGGAGCAATAATGCCAATCCCACAAGGAAACGGTGTGACAGGTAGCCGGAATTTCTTCCTTTTTTTCAATATCTCCTGCCGGCGCCCCGCTTAATTGTACTTGAATCTGGTTAATTTCATCCTGAAGCTGAATAATCCTTTCTTGCAACAACAAAATTTCGTCTTTGAGTCGGGCAGCCAGCTCCTGCAGTCCTTCGGCTGCCGCCGGCTGAGATTCTTCCGCAGCTTTAATCATCGGGGTATTAAAATTAAAGAAAAAACCGAAAAGAATTAAACAAAAAATAGTAAAGATAATTTTTGAGTATTTCATATTTTTATCTTGGTTATACTTCGACTTTGCTCAGTATCAACCCTGAGCTTATCGAAGGGTTAATTTTAATTTTCCCCTTAGGGGCTTTATTAATTATAGTCAATATGCTATCAAATGTCCAAGTTCTTAACCTTTTTGGCGTGTACCTGGATGAACTTCTTGCGGGGCAAAACTTCCAACCCCATTAAAGTATCAAAAATTTTATCGGCTTCTCTGGCATCCTCAATAGTTACCTGAAGCAATACTCTATTCTCCGGATTCATAGTGGTTACCCAAAGTTCGTCGGGATTCATTTCGCCCAGACCTTTATAGCGCTGGATGTTCACTCCAACGGCTTTTTTCATTAGTTTTAAAACCTTCTCTTTCTGTTCTTCGGTGTAAGCATATTTTATTTCTTTGCCAGATTGAAATTTATAAAGCGGGGGTTGGGCAATATAGAGGAAACCTGAATCAATAATTGGTTTAAAATAACGATAAAAAAGAGTTAAAAGTAAAGTCCTGATATGAGAACCATCCACGTCGGCATCAGTCATAATGATAATCCGGTGGTATCTCAACTTGCTTAAATCAAAATCTTCAGCAACAGCTGTCCCTAAAGCAATGATTAAGGATCTAATTTCTTTAGAAGTTAAAATTTTATCCAAACGAGCTCTCTCGACGTTTAAGATTTTGCCACGAAGAGGCAAGATGGCTTGAAATCGTCTGTCTCTGGCTTGTTTTCCCGACCCCCCGGCTGATTCTCCTTCCACAATATATAATTCTGACTCTTCCGGTTTTCGGTAAGAACAGTCAGCTAACTTTCCTGGCAGGGCCAGGCCGTCTAAAACTCCTCTCCTCAAAACTGTTTCTTTGGCTACTTTAGCTGCCTTTCTGGCTTTTTGAGATAAAACACATTTTTCAATAATAGCTCTGGCATCATTAGGATTTCTTTCTAAAAAGTCAGCTAAGGTATCAGTAACCACTGCTTCCACGGCTGCTTTAGCTTCAGGATTTCCCAGTTTGGCTTTGGTCTGACCTTCAAATTGAGGCTCTTTTATTTTTACGGAAACCACGCCGGTTAATCCTTCTCTAACATCATCACCGCTTAAATTATCTTCATTCTCTTTTAATAAACCGTTTTTTCTGGCGTAATCATTAAAGGTTCTGGTGACGGCGGTCCTGAAACCAGTCAGATGAGTGCCCCCCTCGCCAGTATGGATATTATTAGCAAAACCCTCTTCAAAACATTCATATTCTTCAGTATATTGAAAAGCTGCTTCTACTAAAATTCCCTCCTTTTCACCAATACCATAAAAAATATTGGGTTGGCGGACAGTAACTCCCCGAGTTAAATATTTGACATAAGAAGCCAACCCTCCTTCAAAGCAGAAACCGTAGCACTGCTCGGGCTTCTGTCTCTGGTCTCTGATAATAATTCTCACTCCTTTGGTCAAATAGGCCTGCTGGCGAAGATGGTTTAAAATTCTCTTTAAATCAAACTTGGCCTCTTTAAAAATTTCCGGGTCCGGTTCAAAAACTACTGTAGTACCGGTCTGTCGGCACTTGCTAATTTTTTTAACTTTGGTCTTAGCTTTTCCTCGGGAATACTCTTGGGCATATTTTATACTATTGCGGCAAACTTCAGCTCTTAAATAATTAGATAGAGCACAAACTACCGACACTCCCACTCCGTGCAGCCCGCCAGCTACTTGATAGGATTTACCGCCAAATTTAGCTCCGGCATGCAGAGTAGTCATTACTGTTTCCAAGGCCGATTTTTTGGTCTGGGGATGTTTTTCTACCGGTATTCCCCTACCATCATCGGTAGTTCTTACTCGGTTGTGGGACAAAAGAACAACCTCAATATTTTTGGCATACCCGGCCATAGCTTCGTCTAAGGAATTATCAACACATTCCCAGATTAAGTGATGCAGTCCTTCAGAGCCGGTTGACCCAATATACATACCCGGTCTTCTTCTGACCGGTTCCAAGCCTTCCAAGACATAAATGTCCTTGGCTTCATAATTAGTCGTTTTTTTTCTGTTTTTTATTTTCTGACTTGCCATTCTGGATTTTTTTCTAAAGTTTTAATTATTTTCTTTTGCATTTCATCAACCTCTCTGGAAGAAAGAGTTTTATCTTTAGCTTGATAAATAATATGGAAAGCTAAATTTTTCTTGCCCTGGGGCAATTCTTCCCCCTCGTAAATGTCGAAAAGGTCAATATCCCGGATTAGTTTTCCTCCTATCGCCTCAATTTTATTCAAAACAGTTTCTACTTTTGTCCCTAAAGGAACCAGCACTGCTAAATCTCTTACTGCTGCCGGGTAACGAGAAATGGGTTGATAAATTGTTTCTTCAGAAGAAAGCCTTTGTAATTTTTCAAAATCAATATCAAAAACCACTACCTTTTTTTCAATTTTGAAACCGTCAATTATTTTCTGGGCAATCTCACCTAAAAATCCGATCTCTTCCTGGCCAACTTTAATTTCGGCGCACTTCTGGGGATGCCAAATAGCTAATTTACTTTCCTCGGGCGTGGCCTGATATTCGTCATAATAGATATCGCTTATCCCCAACCCGTGAAGCAACAAATCAACCACTCCTTTTAATTGATAAAATTCATCCCCCACAATAACTCCTGTCAATTCCCTCTTTTCCTCCACTTTTTTTAACTTTCTGAAAATTTTACCTAACTCAAAAATCTTAATGTCGTTAAAATAGCGCTGGTTCTTTTGAATATTTTTAAGCAGGTTAGGAATTAAACTCGGCCTTAAGTATTTCTGCTCAACGCTCAAAGGATTTTCTACCTCTATTAGTTCTTTTCCGCCAAAGACCCTTCTATCGTTTTCGTTAATAAAAGAGTAATTGTAAACTTCAGTAAAGCCTGCTCCTTTTAAAATGTTTCTGGTCACCTCTTCCCAAAAAATATTGAAATTCTTTTTGGGCGGGATTAAAGAAACACTGGGAAAAACTGCTTTAATTTTCCAGAGGCCGGCGATTCTGCCGATCTCTTCAATTAAATCTTCGGGGATGGAAAGGTCCAGCCTAAAAGTCGGAATTTCCACTGTCATTGATTGACTTTGGGAAACTTTCAGTTTAAGTCCTAATCTTTTAAGAATATCTTTAATGCGCCAGGCAGGAATTTTTGTTCCCAATAATCTTTCTAAGTAATTTAAATCCAGCTTAATCCTTCGGGACAAAACTTTTTGAGGATAAACATCAACCAATCCCTTAGCTACTTTCCCCTTGGCCAATTTTTGAATTAAGAAAGCTGCTCGATTGATAGCTGACTCGGTTAAATTGGGGTCAATTCCGTGTTCAAAACGCCAAGAAGCGTCAGTTTTTAGTTTTAACCTTTGAGAACCTTTTCTGATAATTCGGGAATCAAAATTGGCTGACTCCAAAATAATAGTTTTGGTTTTGTTGTCTATTTCCGGCAATTTTCCTCCTTTAATACCGGCGATAGCTATTGGTCTTTTGGCATCGGCAATAACTAAAATGTTTTCATCCAGGTCATATTTTTCTTCATCTAAAGTGACTATTTTTTCGTTCTTCTGAGCGAATCTAACGATAATCTTTTTCCCCTCGAGCTTTTCTCCATCAAAAACATGCAGGGGCTGACCCGTCTCTAACATTACGTAGTTGGCAATATCGACCACATTATTAATTGGTCGCAAACCACAAACTTTTAATCTGTCTTTTAACCATTTTGGTGAAGGACCAACCTTTACATTATTAATGACCCTGGCAGTATAACGTGGGCAGGCCTGTTTATTTTTCACTTCTACTGAAACAAAATCTTTGGTCTTTATATCTTTATTTTCTTTAATTTCCGCAGTCGGGATTTGGAGAGTCAAACCAGTAATGGCGGCTATTTCTCGGGCGATGCCAATGTGAGAAAAACAATCTGGGGCCCGGTTGGGTAAAACATCAATATCTAAAATCCAATCTTTGCTTCCGCCGGCTGGCGGATTTTTAACTTCTTCTACTTCAAAAGCATATAAATTTAAAAGTCCGGCCAGTTTCGCTGGCTTGGGCAAATTCTTAACGTAATCTTTGAGCCAGTTATAAGAAAAAACCATACTTGTCTTGAATTTATCGAAAGATTAGAATTGTCGTAAAAATCTTAAGTCGCCAGAATAAAACAGACGAATATCATTAATTTTATATTTCATCATAGCTAATCTGTCAAAACCCATACCAAAAGCCCAACCCTGCCAGTTTTTGGGATTGAGACCGGCGTTTTTAAATACGTTGGGGTGCATCATCCCAGCTCCCATCATTTCCATCCAGCCGGTTTTTTGACAAGCCGAACATCCCTTTCCTCCGCAAACTGAACAGGTCATATCCACTTCAAAACTAGGTTCGGTAAAAGGAAAATGGCTTGGCCTTATTCTAATTTCAATTGGCTTGCCAAAAAATCTTTGAAAAAATTCTTGGATGGTGGCTTTAAAGTTAGCTACCGAAATATCCGGGCCGACCATCAAGCCGTCCATTTGATAAAAGTTGCTTTCGTGGGAGGCGTCAGTAGCTTCATGACGAAAACAGCGACCGATAGTAATAATCCTTAGGGGCGGGTTGTTTTTTCCCATATACCTGACATCAACCGGCGTAGTGTGAGTCCGTAAAAGCAGGCCACCTTTAAGATAGAAGGTGTCCCAAAGGTCTCTGGCTGGATGGTCTTTAGGGATGTTTAAAGCATCAAAATTGTACCATTCGTTTTCCACTTCCGGTCCTTCAGTAACGGTAAAACCCATAGCTTGAAAAATCTCTTCGGTTTTCTTTCTGACCTGGGTTAAGGGATGTAAATGGCCCACTAAAGGTTTTTTGCCGGGCTGAGTAATATCAATCCATTCTTTTTCTTCGGTTTCCTTCTTTACTCTTTCTTTAATAGCCACTATTTTCTGGTCAAGTTGAACCTTGAGATAATTTTTTAACTCATTGGCTTCTTGCCCTACTTTTTTTCTCTTGGCTTTGGGCAGTTTTTCTAAAGAGCGCAAAACAAAAGTCAGCTCTCCTTTTTTGCCTAAATACTTTTTAAAAACTTCATTTAAGAGCTTTAAATCTCCGGCCTGAGCTATCTCTTTTTGAGCCCGTTTTTTTAGTAATTTTAGGTTAATTTTAACCATATCAGTTCTTTTATTTTACCTTAAAATGAACCCAAAATCAAGTGTGGAAAACCTAAAATATTTAAATAAAAAGCCCGCTAAACAGAACAGTTTAACGGGTCTCTTTCTCTTTTAATTCGCTGAGGTTAGCATAACCTTTCTCGGTCAAATACTGACCTAACCCATCAATAATTTCTACCATAATGCCAGGGTCTCGGAAATTAGCCGTACCTACAGCGATTGCTTTAACTCCCAGACGGAAAAAATCCAAGGCGTCTTCGGTCTTAGTAATACCGCCGATCCCAATTACCGGCACTTTAACTACCGCCAGCACTTCAGCGACTTTCTGCAGGGCAATAGAATGAATGGCCGGACCGGAAAGACCTCCGACAATCCATTTCCCAGCGCTAGGTCCTCTTTCGATATACGCTCTTGCTTTTACGGTGTTGATTAAAGAAAGGGCGTCAGCCCCACCATCAACCGCAGCCCGGGCGATTAGGCTAATGTCAGTAACATTAGGGGTCAGCTTAATCCATAAGGGTAAACTGATGCTTTTTTTTAAGGTACTGACTAGCTCAAAGGTCAGTTGAGGGTCAGTACCAAAAATTAAACCATTGGCCACGTTAGGACAAGAAATATTGATTTCAAACCCAACGATTCTCTCTTGGGCTTCCAACAAAACAGCTGTTCTCACGAAGTCATCAATACTGTCACCGGCTATATTGATAACCACTGGGATACCAAATTTTTCAGCAATTGTAGCGATAGTAGGCAATCTTTCTTTAACAAACTCAACTGCTCCAACATTTTGTAAGCCAATAGAATTAATCAGCCCGGCTGGCACTTCAAAGCTTCTGGGTTGAGGATTGCCTGCTCGAGGTTTCCAAGTGACGCTTTTGGGAATATGAATGCCAAGTTTTCTTAAATCAATAAAATCTTTATGTGTATCCAGTTCAAAAGTGCCGGCCGCATTCATAACTGGATTTTGCATCCGAATTCTAGCTATCTCAACAGAAAGTTTTGGCTTCATCTTTTTTCCTCCTCTCATAAAAAATTGGGAAGGTACTTATCCCTCCCCTTTACTCTGACCTTATTATAGTTGATTGATTTCGGAAATCAATATAAACAGCCCGGGAGAAAAACCTCTCGGGCCGTAACATTTATTATATTTAAAAAGTTTTTAAACTTTCTTCTCTTTTTCGGCCAGGAATTCTCGGCCTTTACCAAGCTCAATATTTATCGGTACATTCTCAGCACAAAGCGGGCATTTTCCTTCTTCATAGGCAGCCATCTGTATTGCGGTGAGAGCATCCAGGGTTGGTACATCTCCGAGATCTGCTGGTTGAACATTACCACGATTGCATAAAACACCCACGCCAACCACGGTTCCTCCAAGACTTCTTGTCAATTCAACCAGTTTCTTAACTGAGCCACCGGTAGTGAGGACATCGTCAACAATAAGCACTCTTTCCTTAGGAATGTATTTATCATATCCACGTTTAACTATCATACTCTCGCCGTCATCGGCTTTCTCGGCATAGATACCGAAGACCTCACGACGCATCATCTTAGTCAGGTGTCGGGCAACTCCTTCAGAAAGAATTACCCCACCGACAGCTGGTGCCAGCACGACTCCTACATCGGCTCCCTGAAAGCGCCGGGCAATCATCTGACAAAGTTCGTCAGTCTGCTCGGTGTGAGGATAGACTGCATCCTTATTAGCGTAGTCAGAACCATGCTTCTTGGAAGTATAGACAATATGACTGCCAGTGATAATCGCTTTAGTATTGGCAAAAATCTCCTTAGCTCGTTCGCCTTCGATTATTCTGATTTTTATCTCGTTGATTTGATCTCGGAGCTTACGAGCTTCTCTACCAGCAACCTCAGCAAAATCTTCTTCTTTTGAAGCGAAGATAATGCCGCGAGCTGAGTTGATGATCATACCGAAACCTCGACTGTCCAAACCAGCAGCTACCGTCCCTTCTAAGTCGCCTTTTTGAGCGCCAATTCCTGGCACCAAAATAGGCATGTCACCAACAATTGACCGAACTTCCTTGAGCTCTCCGGGATAAGTGGCACCAACGACCAACAGGCAGTTGCCGTTCTTGTTCCACTCCAGAACCTGCCGAGCCACTCTTTGATAGAGCAGTAAGTTGTTTTCTTTATCGGGAACATCCTGGAACTGACCAGCTCCCGGATTGGAAGTCCGACAAAGCACAATTATCCCTTTGTCTCCCTTCTCTAAGAAGGGGCCAAGGGCTTCGCCACCAAAATAGGGATTGACGGTAATGGCATCGACCTTAAGCACATCGAAGGCCATCCTAACGTAACCCTTGTTGGTATTGCCAATATCCGTCCTCTTGGCATCAAGAATAATGGGTATATCGGGCGCTACCATCCGAATGTACTTAATAGTCTCTTCCAAAGCCTGTAATCCTTTAAGCCATTGATCCTCATAAAAAGCAATATTTGGCTTGTAGGCGCAGACGAAGTCTTTGGTAGCTGAGATAATCATTCTATTAAAGTTTATTATTGCCTCATATACCGAAGCTCCGTCCCGGACTGACTCTGGTATACGCGGGTAATCACTATCTAAACCCACGCAGACCATACTGTTGGCTATCAACCAACGAGCTCTTAGCATCTCATTGAATTTCATTTTCTTTCCTCCCTTTTTCAGTTTTTTTGTTCTTACTCTTTGGGCATCAACTTACTAAAGTACCCGGCCCAAAAGATAGCTTATTAGAACCACGACCATTAGGGTCACGAGCGATAAAACACTTTCCCCGTTTTGTCTCAACCACTTTACCCTTTACATTTTTCTTTTCCTCTCCGCTACGAAGAGAAATCGTAACTATATTTTCTCCTGTTGGGAGTTCGCTGACTCTCTTCTTTTCCGTTGTTCCCTTTTTTTTTGCTTTTTTCAATGCTTACCTTCCTCCTCTTTTTTGATATGATAGACCACTCCATAAATAACTAACTCATCCGGTCTTTGTCTATGATTGTTCAGAATTTGCCTTGCTTTTCCTTCTATGCCAGGGGATTTAGGTAATTCTTTTACTACGCATTCGGTTAATACATCAATCTCTCTATTAGTCAGTTCGTCTAGCAATTGCTATCACCTCCTTTTGTTTCTTTATTTTCTATTTATTCAGTTCACAAAGTACTGAGACCTCCCTCTTTATTTGTACAAAAAAGAGGTCTCCCTCCTTTGTACTGCGGACCCGATGGGATTTGAACCCACGATCTCTTCCGTGACAGGGAAGCGTGTTAAACCAGACTACACTACGGGTCCATGTATTATGTTTTTAGTGCCGGGGGTGAGATTCGAACTCACGACCTTGGCCTTATGAAGACCCTGCTACTAACCACTGAGCTACCCCGGCCGAATATTAGTTGCGGGGGGCCGATTTGCACGGCCGTCGCAAGGTTATGGGCCTCGCATGGTACTACTCCACTACCCCGCGTTGACATCTTAGCAAATTTTACAACGCTTGTAAATCGGTCAGGGCTTTTCCGTAAGCTTCAATGACTTTTTTAGCTTCATCCAAACTTAACCGGTAAGCAGGGTCATGAACAATATTATTTCTAACCTTGTGAGCCTGCTTAACTTCTTCAATGTTGGGCAAAGAGGCAGCAGTCAATTTAACCAACCTCTCCCCTAAGGTTTTTGTTTTTCCTCCAAACCCCATCCTAGCTAAAACCAGATCTAACATGGCATCCGCTTTAAGTACGGCCAATTTATATTCTGATTCTAAGCCAGTATCTAATTTAGATTTAATTTTTTGCCATTGTCTGACAATTTTCCTGACACCGAAAGGACGGTAAGTTAAAATTTCTTCAATATCCCAAATTAGCAGTCGGTAAAGCCAGGTGGTTTTAATTAAAGCCCAAATAATAAATCCAATAAAGAAAAAACTTAAAATTACAAACACGAATTTTATCAGTTTTACCCAGTCAGGAAAAGTGGGCGAAAGAATAAAAGAAATTATATTATTAAACACTTCCTCCATGTTTCTCAAAATTTTTTCCTATTTCTAAAATTAGGTCTTCCTCAAAGGGCCGGCCAATGATTTGCAGACCTACCGGCAGCTGACCAACTTTTCCGCAAGGCAGGGAAAGAGCTGGCAGGCCCACCAAATTAATAGCCACTGTATAAACATCTACCAAATACATTGACAGGGGATCATCAATCCTCTCCCCTATTTTGAAAGGCAATACCGGTAGAACCGGACCCAAAAGAGCATCAACTTTTTCAAATACTTTTTCAAAATCTTGCTTGACTAAAGTTCTTACTTTTTGAGCTCTCAAATAATAGGCCTCATAATATCCAGCAGATAAAGAATAAGTCCCCAACATAATTCTTCTTCTTACCTCTTCTCCAAATCCTTCGCCTTTGGTTTTAAGATAAACATCCATTAAATCTTTCCCTTCTTGGATTGAAAGCCCGTATTTTATTCCGTCGTAACGAGCTAAGTTGGCCGAGGCCTCAGAAGGATTGATTATATAGTAAGCCGGCAGAGCATATTCACTATGGGGCAAACTTACCTCTTCAATTTTGGCTCCCATTTCTTCGTATTTTTTAATGGCAGCTTTGATGATTTTTTCTATTTCAGGGTCCAACCCTTTAACAAAATATTCTTTGGGAACGCCCAGTTTTATTTTTCGTATGTCGTATTGGTTATTTGGTATGTTCGGGATTTCAACGCTGGTGGAGTCCATCTCATCCCGTCCTTTGATTGCGTCAAAAACAATTTTGGCATCTTCTACGGTCTTAGTAATTGGTCCGATTTGGTCCAAAGAGGAAGCAAAGGCAATAAGCCCCGAACGAGAAACTGCTCCATAAGTTGGTTTTAGTCCCACTACTCCGCAAAAAGAAGCCGGTTGCCTGATAGAGCCACCTGTGTCAGAACCCAAAGCATAAAGACATTCTTTGGCTGCTACGGCGGCGGCGGAACCTCCCGAAGAACCCCCAGGAACCCGGGTTAAATCATGAGGGTTTCTAGTAGGGCCGAAAGCTGAGTTCTCAGTAGAAGAACCCATAGCAAACTCATCCAAATTAGTTTTTCCTAAAAATACAGCGTTTTCTTTCCTTAGTTTTTTAATAACTGTGGCGTCATAAGGAGCAATATAATTTTCAAGAATTTTAGAGCCAGCCGTACAGCGAATATCTTTAATCAGAATAACATCTTTGATAGCCGAAGGGAGACCAGCTAAGATAGAAAGTTCTTGGTCAGCCAAAATAGCATCATCAACCTGTTTGGCTTGAGAAAGAGCTAACTCTTCATTGACAGTTAAAAAAGCAAATATCTCTCTGTCTTTTTCTTTTATTTTATCTAAATAGGCCTGACAAAGCTCCAGGGCTGAAAATTCTTTTTTCTTAAGACCCAGGTGAGCTTGATTGATAGTTAATTCAGTTAAAGTCATCGACCAAAAATAGATTTTACTTTTATAAACCCATCTTTTCTATCCGGCGCCATCTCTATCAGTTGTGAATTCGGAAATTTAGACCTTGAACTTTCGTCTTTTCTCATCACATTCTCTACTTTTATGGAATGGCTAGTCGGTTCTACCTGGGAAACATCTACTTTTTTTAATTTCTCAAAATAATCTAAAATCTTTGCCAGTTCCCCCCTCATCTTTTCAATTTCTCTCTCGTTTAATCCCAACCTGGCTAATTTTGCAATATGCTCTACTTCTTTGCGCGTAATCATAATTTTTATTTTTTGAATTTTATTTGGGTGGTTCTAATTCTTCAGTTTCTACCAACACCTCTTGTAATTCATCTAAGTTTTCTAAAACTAATCCTGCTCCCCTGACTACTGCCGTAATAGGATCTTCAACGAGTTTGGTAGGGATTTTCGTTTCCTTGGCCACCAAAGTATCCAGGCCTCGCAATAAAGAACCGCCGCCGGAAAGATAGATACCGTTGGTCATTACGTCAGCCAATAATTCCGGGGGGGTTTCTTCTACGGCAGTTTTAATTTCATCAATAATTTGTTTGACTGACTTTTCCATGGCCTTTCTAATGTCTTCATCGGAAACTAAAATTTCTTCTGGCAGACCGGTAACTAAATTCCTTCCTCTCATTGGCAGTTGTCTTTTTTCTTTTAAGGGGCAAACCGAGCCGATGCCAATTTTAATTGATTCGGCCGTTCTTTCCCCGATTAACAATTTATATTCTTCTTGAGCAAATTGAATTATATCTTCGTTAAGCTTATCTCCGGCTATTCTTAAACTTTTAGCTAAGACAATTCCGCCCAAAGAAATTATGGCTACCTCGGTAGTTCCACCGCCAATGTCAATAATAAAGTTACCGCCGGCTTCCTGGACGGGCAGACGGGCGCCGATGGCAGCTGACATCGGCTCCTCAATCAAAAATACCTCTCTCGCCCCGGCTGATTTTCCGGCATCAATTACTGATTTCTTTTCTACTTCAGTCACCCCGCAAGGAATGCCGATAATCACTCTGGGCCGGGGATTTAAGAAAAACCTCTTTTTATGAGCTTTTTCAATAAAATATCTGAGCATTTGTTCGGTTACTTCAAAATCAGAAATTACTCCCGAAACCAAAGGACGAGTTGCCACAATGTGGGCCGGCGTCCTGCCCACCATTTTTTTAGCTTCAAATCCAATAGCTAAAACCTGACCAGTTTTCTGATTGACAGCGACCACCGACGGTTCGTGGATAACAATTCCTCGCCCCCGCACATAAACCAGAGAGGTGGCCGTCCCCAGGTCAATAGCAATATCTTCGGAAATAAAGGAAAGAAGTTTATTTAACATACCCTAATTTGATTAGTTTTGTTTTTGTTTCGTTCCTCTTTTTTATCTCTACGCATTTCTTTTCTAAGGTTCTCTCGCTTACTACAATTCTTGTTGGTATACCGATAAGGTCGGCATCGGCAAATTTTTCGCCAGCCGATTTGTCTCTATCGTCATATAATACTTCTTTTCCGTTTTTTTGCAAATCTTTGTATATTTTTTCGGCTGCACTTTTAATTTTTGGTTTTTTTTCTATCTGAATCAAATGGGTGTCAAAAGGAGATATTTCTTCCGGCCAGATAATTCCTTTTTTATCGTGATGCACTTCTACTACGGTTGCCATAGTCCGGGAAGAACCTATGCCGTAACAGCCCATGATAATTATTTTTCTTTTCCCATCTTTATCCACGAAAAAAGCATTCATAGCTTCGGCATATTTAGTCCCTAAAGGGAAAATATTGCCGATTTCAATAGATTTATCTTCTCGCAGCGCCTGGCCACACCGCGGACATTTATTGCCCGCCCGGAATCTGGCAATTTCTTTATTTTGAGAAAAATCACCTTGAGGACAATAAACAATTTTATCCTCTCCCCCTTCGGATAAAACCTGAAACTCATGGGTATATCCTTTGGTAAATCCTTCTCCCGAAGCTTCAGTCAAAATAGCTTTCAAGCCACATCTTTTTAAAATATTATGATAGGCCTGAATTACTTTTTGATAATATTTTTTAAAATCCTCTTCTGAACTGTGAAAACTGTAAAGATCTTTCATGGCAAACTCTCTGCCTCTTAAAAGACCGGATCTGGCTCGAGGTTCTTTTCTAAATTTGGTTTGAATTTGATAAAGATACAAAGGAAGGTCAGTGTAGGATTTTACATAATGTCTGATAATGTCGGTTAGCATTTCCTCATGGGTGGGACCCAGCCCTATTTCTTTGCTGTCTTCCCGGCATTTATACATTGCTTCCCCTATTTCTTTTGACCATCTGCCGGTTTCTTCCCATATTTTTTTTGGCTGAAGAACAGTCATTAAAATCTCCTGACCGCCAATTCTATTCATTTCCCCCCTAATAATATTTTCAATTTTTTTAAGAACTTTTAACCCCAAAGGTAAATAACTATAGACGCCGGCCATCTCTTTATAAATAAAACCGGCTCTCAAAAGAAGTTGAGCATTGATGCTTTTTTCGTCTTTCGGCGCCTCTTTTAAAGTTTTAGCAAAAAGCTCGGTTTGTTTCATA
>CAYWKA010000002.1:34371-51633 GCA_964459265.1 uncultured Candidatus Saccharibacteria bacterium | reverse complement strand
TTCGTCTTTCGGCGCCTCTTTTAAAGTTTTAGCAAAAAGCTCGGTTTGTTTCATAAACTTCAAAATACTCTGGGAATATCAAATTTTATGGTGACAAAAATCATAAAAGTTATTAATAAGATGAAAAAGAAAGCGGTAATGTTTTGCTCAACCTTTTGAGGAACGGGCTTCCCTCGAACAATTTCAAGAATTAAGAAAAGTAATTTACCGCCGTCTAAAGCCGGTATGGGCAGAAGGTTAAAAATGGCTAAAAATATGGAAATTAAAGCTACAAAATACAAAAAATAGTTTACGCCCAGCTGCCAGGCATGCTTTAAAAAGTCAAAAATTCCCAAAGGCCCCATTAAAGAGGCGCCGGGTGGAAGTTCGCCTTCTTGAATCACATTGCCAAACATTCCGGCTATACCTTGAAGAGCAGCCCAGGTAATGTTACCCGTAGCCACAATTCCTCGGAAAGGAGCTTCATACCAAGGGAAAGGAACTAAAGCAGTTCTGGTCAAAGCTACTCCCATAGCCCCTTCCCCAGCTGGCGGGGATACTCGCGGAACAAGAGAAACCTCAAAGGTCTCTTCCCATCTTTGAATTGTTAAAGTGATTTCTTCACCTTTATATTCATCAATAAAACCGGCTATTTCTTTTACTTTATCGCTACTCAAATAGTTACCTTGGTAGCGGATTGCCCTAATAATGTCCAGGGGTTCCAGGCCAGCGAGCTCAGCCGGTGAATCGGCGGCTATCTCGGCAATCTGAACTTTGGGCTGGACAACTTGGGTGGCTTCATCAGCTACTGGAGTGGGTATCCCCAAACTGAAGAGAATACTTAAAAGAATAGCAGAGATTATCCAGAAAGATATTACTCCACCCAAGACAATCAAAATTCGTTTATACATTGGCTTACCGATAAAGCTGCGGTAATCTTCAACCCCTCCTTCTTCCCCCTGGACTTTGACCAAGGCACCAAAAGGCAAAAGGTTCAAGGAATAAATTGTCTCTCCAAATTTCTTCCCGATAATTCGGGGAGGATAACCTATACCAAATTCCTCTACTTTTACCCCGCATTTTTTAGCTGCAATAAAATGACCCAACTCATGAAAAACTAAAAGGCCCATTAAACTGAAAAAGGCAATAAGAATATTAATGAGCATAATTAAGAAACATAAAATTTACAAAGTAATTTCTTTTATTTTTCTCTCCCCTATTCTCTCAATTTTCTCATTATACTCTTCTACTAAATCTTGAAGTTCATCTTTAGCTCGGAATTTATCATCTTCTCTAATCGTTCCTTCTTTGGCTCCATCTTGAATTTCTGACCAGGCCTCTTCCCGCCAATGTCTGATAGTTTTTCTGGCTTCTTCTTGTTTTTCAGAAATAAGATGAACCAATTGCTTCCGGTATTCTTCGCTTAGGGGAGGAAGATTAATTCTAATCACTTCTTTATCCACTACGGGATTGGCCCCCACTCCGGTTTTTTCCAGGGCCTGGACAATTCCTGCAATGTAGGATTTATCCCAGGGTTGGATTAAAATCTGTTTTGGCTCAGGAATAGAAATGGCGGCTAATTGTTTTAGGGGAAATTTCTGGGCAAAACATTCCACCAAGACATCCTCTACTAAAGCTGGGGTGGCTCGGCCAGTGTGAACTTTGGACAATTCTCTTTCTAAAAAATTAATGACTTTATCTAATTCTGGCTTAATTTTATTAATGATTTCCTTGTAGGTATCCATAGAACTATAATTCCATCAGTAAAACCTCTAAAGCTAATCTGGGGTTAACGTTGGTAGTGGAAATTAAATAATTAGTAGTTTGAATTCTCTCCAGGGCACTTTTTAGTTGAAGAATTGAATAATCTTTTAAGCTTTCTTTCCCTTTAATCTTAGAAATTAGGGCCTTTCTTAAAAAACCCAGCCAAACCTCTAAGACCTCTTTAAGGTTGGCCGAGTCCTCGGACAGCGCTTTAGCGTATTGGAAGCGCAAAAAAAAGTCAGCTTGAATGATTTTTGTTAACTTTTCTTTCAATTTATTTTGGGCTTCTAATTTTTGGGGGTTCTGAAAAAAATCTATTGCTGCTCCCGGCTTTCCGGCGGCCGAATTAATAATTTCTGCTAATCTTAGTTTCTCTATCCCTTGTTTCTTTAAATATTTTTCAATTTCTGAATTTTCTACTGGATAAAATTTAATAATTTCGCAGCGAGAAAGAATGGTGGAAAACAAAACTTCCGGGGTTTCAGTTATTAAAATCAAAAGGGTCCTCCCTTTCGGTTCTTCCAAAGTTTTTAAAAGGGAATTTTGAGCTTCCTGATTTAAACAATGGGCCTTATCTATGATGGCTACTTTTAAGGGGGCCGAATAAGGTTTTAATGATAACTTCCAGCTGAGCTCTCTTATTTGGGAAATCTGGATCTCTCGCTGCGCCGGAGTAATAAAAATTAAATCGGGATGTTCTCTGGCAAGGGCATCCTGGCCGCAGATTAACTTCACAAATTCCAAAGCGATAGTTCTTTTGCCAATTTTTTCTGGACCGGAAAATAAATAGGCGTGGGAAAACCTGCCTGATTCAGCAACTTTTTTAAAGAATTGCCACTGTTTTTGATGTCCAATGATTTCCATCTGTTTTATCTCTTTTTTGATGTTATGCTTTTTTTATAAACCTCCAGGTTTTCTAAAACCACACCGGTTCCTTTGGCGACGCAAGATAAAGGATCTTCAGCTAAAATACAGGGTACGCCAGTAGATTGAGCGATGAGGTCCGGAAGATTTTTTAACAAAGCTCCGCCGCCAGCCAAGACCATACCTTTGTCCATAATATCGGCTGATAACTCGGGCGGCGTATCTCTTAGAACTTGTTTTATCACTTGAATAATTTCAGAGAGGGGGTCGGCAATGGCTGTGGCTATTTCGTTGGAGGAAATTTTAATATTTCTGGGTAAGCCGGAAATTAAATCTCTTCCTCGGATTTCCATATCTTTTTCCTCCTTCTCGGGCAGAGCGGTGCCAATTTTAATTTTTATTTCTTCGGCAGTTTGCTCTCCAATAGCTAAATTATGTTTCTTTTTAATATAATCAGAAATAAATAAATCCATTTCGTCTCCGGCGATTCTCACTGAGTAAGCGGTCACTACTCCTCCTAAAGAAATTACTGCTACCTCAGAAGTCCCTCCCCCAATATCAACAATCATATTACCCGAACAGGAATTAATAGGTATGCCGGCTCCAATAGCAGCTAAAATTGGTTCTTTGGCCACAAAAACTTGTTTGGCGCCAGCAGCCATGCCAGCTTCAATCACTGCTCTTCTTTCGGTAGAAGTGATGCCGGCTGGTACGCCAATCATTACCTCTGGCTTTACAAATTTCCAGAATCCTGAAACCTTATCAATAAAATATCTTAACATGGCCAAAGTTACCCTAAAGTCGGCAATCACTCCATCTTTCATCGGCCGGTAAACTCTAATAGTATCGGGGGTACGTCCGGTCATTTCCTTGGCTGCCTCACCCACGGCCAAAATTTTATTTTCAGCTAAAGCTACAGCTACCACTGAAGGCTCTTGTAAAACCACCCCCTTACCAGGGACGAAGACCAGAGAATTGCAGGTACCGAGATCAATGCCAATTTTTCTTAGCATGTTGATATTATTTTAACTTATTTTTTTTGATTTGACAAGTCGGGTTATTAGAACTACCACGACCACAAAAACTCCACCAATAATAAATAAAAATTGATAACCTAAATGACCGACCAATAAGCCAGAAACTAAAGCTCCCAAAGCTACCCCCAGCGGAGCAAAAATCGTATCTAAGGCGCCGGCCTCTTCCGGATTCTCTTTTAACTGCTGGGAGATTAGCCCTGAACGACCAGCATTAGTAATTAAAGACCCGGCAAATTGACCACCTTTGATTATCAATACGCTTAAAAAATTTAAAACTGACGAGAAAAGACCCAAGGCAATAAAAGAAGTCCCAGTAATTAATCCTCCCTGAAAAATATTTTTTTCGCTTCTAAATCTTTCTAATTGTCTGATTAGAAAAAAAGAAATAGGTAAAAATAAAAGGGAGGCGACCGAAACTAAGATTAAAATTAAATTCTGAGACCAGCTTAGGGAATCCTTTAAAAACAAAACGAAAAAGGCGCGATAAAAACCAGTTAGGAGCAAAACCGAGAAGGAAATAAGAATTGGGGCTAAAATGGTTCTGCTTTTTATTTTTTGAAAAATTTTGTTGTAATTTTCTTGAACCCTACCCCATTCAAGCGGTTTAATCTCTGGTTTTTTAAATTGATAATAACAAAAGCCGGCAGTTATTATCTGTAAAATTAAACTAAAAATAAAAACTACAATAAAATTGAATTGCCAAATCAAAAGAGCACCAAAAGCGGGAGCTAAGGCACTAGCATAAAAAGGAGCGGAATAAAACCAGCCGAAAGCACGGTCGTAATTCTCAATTGGAGAGGAAATTAAAATAGACCTGACGGAAGTAAAAAACAAAGCTGCTGAAACTCCCAGTAAAATTTGCCAAAAATAAAATAATCCACTAGATATAAAATTATCTAACGGAGGAATTAAAATCATCCCTAAAGCATAAAGGGCGTAACCGCCGATTCCTAAGGTAGCTAAAGTGGCCGGGTTTATTTTGTGACAGAACCAGCCAACAATAGGAGCTGCCAGGGCTAAGGGTAAATAAATTAAAAGATAAGTATAGCCAATCTGCGGAAGCGACATACCCTTAGCCACCAAGAATAGAGGAAAATATAAAGAAAAAACCTTGTAACCAAACATTAATAAAAAATGGACAATTGTGGCATCTCTAGTCACTTTTTCAATTTTTGGCAAAGTAAACATACTTCCTTATTTTAGCAAATTGATTTAATCCAGCCAATGAGATAAGATATAAAAAGTATTTAAATAAATGACTAAAAGAGTACGGACAATTCTATTCATAGTTTCGCTGGTGTTGTTTCTCTTATTCGCCCCACTTCTGATATTTTATTCTCAGGGTTACAGGATTGATTTTCAACCGCCGGAAGGCGGAATAAAAATCACTCAGACCGGCGGTATTTTCTTAAAAGCTGTGCCCAGGCAAGTTCAAGTTTATCTGGATGAAAAATTAAAAAAGAAAACTGATTTTTTCTTCGGTTCAGCTTTAATTGAAAATCTTTTGCCCAAAAAATATAAAGTAGAGGTCCGCAAAGAGGGGTATTTCACTTGGCAAAAAAATTTAGAAGTTAAAGAAAAAAAAGTAACTGAGGCAAAAAATGTTATTTTATTCCCCGAGAACTCAAATTTTATAATTTTAGCTAAAGAAGTAGAAAATTTTTGGCTTTCTCCGAATAAAAAAGAAGTGGTTTCAAAAGAACCAGGTTGGTCTTTAAAACTGTATGATTTAGAAACTAATATTAAAAGTCATTTGATTAATGGAACTGATTTTTTTCTAACTGAAGCCGATTTATTAAGTTTAGAATTTTCTGAAGCTAATCCTAAAGAAATTTCTCTTGAAATCGGAGCCAGGGAACAACTGAAATATTTTACTTTAACAATTGATAAAATTCCTCCGGTCTTAAATGAAGTAACTGCGCCCAATCCCCCCTCCGAAGACTTGGTCGCTTCTCAAAGTTTTAATGGTGAGCAGTATTATCTGGATACTTCTGGAAATCTTTTCAAGGACGAAGAAAAATTAACCGGCGAACCTTTTCCGATTGAAGCTGAAACAAATTATTCTTTAGAGATATTCTCCAATTTTATATTTTTGAGAGAGAATCAAACTCTGTACCGATTTAATCCTGACTCAAAATCTTTTGAGCATTTTTTTGAAGGAATAAAAAACCTAAAAATCTCTCCTGACCAAAAGAAATTAGCTTATTCCTCTAATTATGAAATTTGGGTCTTATTCCTTCAGGAAAAAACTGACCCGCCACAAAAAAAAGCCGGAGATAAAATATTAATTGCTCGGCTTTCTAAAGAAATTGGGGATTGTTTTTGGATAAATTCTGATTATTTAATTTTTAATTCGGGGGAACTGATTAAAATTGCTGAAATTGACGAAAGAGACCAAATAAATATTATAGACTTTGCCAACTTTAAGGACCCGGAGATACTTTGGAACGACCTAAATAAAAAATTGTATATTTTAAGCAACGGTAATCTTTACGCTTCCGAACCTTTATTTTGACCCTCCACTTTCTTTTGAAAATTAGTCCAGTTAATTAAACCTGGTCCGGCTGTGTCACATATTGCTCTGAATTGACAGTACTGACACTGCCAATTTTGAGGATAATCCGGAAGCCGGTCTGGGACAACGTTTGAATCAATCTTCGTTTTAAGGCCGGACAACTCTGAAAGCAACTTTTTAGCTACAGCCGGGTTATATTCTACTATAAACTCTTTCAACTCCAGAGTATCTTTATTTATATAAAGAAGAATTCCTTTGGGGATTTTAAAAAAGTGCAAATAAAGCTGGATTTGATTGACATTGTCTTCTTTTGGTCCATCTAAATTCTTAAAAATCAAACTATTCATGCTCTTAAAATCTACTACATAGAGCTCGTTACTTAAGGTAATGATGGCATCTGCCCTCCCGGAAATTAATTCTTGAGGAGGGATTTTTATTTCCGAAGCTCTAACTATACCTAAACTAAACAGATTATTTAGAATTTGCATCTGGATATAGTCGCCGTGGTCAAACATCCTCAAAACTCGAGCTTCCATCTTTTCCCGGGGAACATTTTTAAATTTGAAAAAGATAGCCCGGCTACATTTACCAGCATCAGTAATATAAAAATGGTGCTGTTCTCTATCTCTTTCTCTGTCCAAACAAAATTGATCAAGAAGTTCTTTTAGCATATTATCTCTTCGACCACTGGGGGGCGCGGCGGGCTCGCTTTAAACCAAACTTTTTTCTCTCTCGCATTCTTGGATCCCGTTTTAAATATCCTAATTTTTTTAATTTTTTTCTAAAATCAGGATTAAACAAAACCAAAGCTCGGGTTATTCCGTGACGTACCGCCTCAGCTTGAGCATGAAAACCTCCTCCTTTCAACTTAACTGAAATCCTAAACTTATCAAGACATTTCATTTTTTCCAAAGCAGCCTGAGCTGTTTGCTGGAGTTCAAGGATAGGAAAATAGCTCTTAATTGGCTTACCATTGACGGTAAACGTCTTTTCTCCTTGAGTCCAAAGACGAATCCTGGCTATGGCGGTTTTTCTCCTGCCTACCGCTTCATAATACTTTTCTTTTTCTTTTTTTTCTTCTTTAACCGGAACTATTTTCTTTTTTTTAACCGTTTTTTTGGTGGTTTTCTTCGGTTTCCCTTTTTTACCCGAACGTAGTGAAGGGTGAAGAAGAGATTTATCTCTTTGACTAGTTGTGGTTTTCTTTGCTCTAGGCATGAGATTATTCAAATTTTAATCTTTTAATCATCTCGTTTCTCAGCTTATTCTTGGGTAACATCCCCCAAACTGCTTTTCTTAAAACTTCTTGGGGTTTCTCTTTAAAAAGAGTTCTTAAAGGGGTTTCTTTTCCCCCTCCTAAATATTCAGAATGACGGAAATATTTTTTTTGGTCCATCTTCTTTCCAGTAATTCTTAACTTATCAACGTTTTTTACCACGACAAAATCTCCTATATCCTTATAACGTACAAAGTTGGACTTGAGCTTACCCATCAATAAAACCGCAATTTCGGCAGCCAGCCTTCCCAGTACCCTATTGGTAGCATCGATGGTATGTGTGTTGCGTTGCATAATTTACTTGACTAACTCTATTATGGCCATTTTAGCTCCGTCTGATTTTCGGGGTCCCAGCTTAATTATTCTGGTATAGCCGCCCTTCCTCTCTTTGTACTTGGGAGCAATTTCTTCAAAAATTTTTTTAACCAGCTTTGGTGAAAAAAAACGGGCTAATAACCTTCTTGAATGCAAATTTCCTTTCTTGGCTTGGGTAATTTGTTTTTCAATAAAAGGAACTGTTTCTTTAGCTTTAGCTTCAGTAGTTTTAATTTTTCCCTTTAAAAAAATCTCGCTAGCCAGGGCTAGACGTAGGGCTTTCCGCTGATTCTTTTTTCTACTTAGTTTTCTTCCTTTTTTTCGCTTGCGCATGTTTCTTTATCTTTTTTTTGGGCTGTTTTCTCCTGGTTGCTTTCCTCTTTTTCTTTTCTGGAGGTGGAATAGGTTTTTCAGCCGCTTTTTGGAAAGCATCAGCAACCAAAGAAAAGTGGGTAACTAAAATCTCTGAGGCCTGAAAAAAAGCTGCTTCAGGAGTGATGGTACCATCAGTTTCTATCTCTAAAAATAATCTGTCAAAGTCTGTCCTCTCCCCTACTCTCATATTTTCTACTTTAGTGCTCACTCTTTTTACCGGAGTAAAAATAGCGTCCAAAGGAATTACCCCAATTTCTGTTTTTTCTTTTTCTTTCCTTCTGGCTTCTTTCGGTAAATAACCAGTTCCCTTTTCAATTTTGATTTCCATTTCTAATTCTGCTGATTTCCCAGTTAAAGTAGCAATATGGCAATTCTTATTCACCAACTCAACCTGACTGGGCAAATTGAAATCTGAACCTTTGACCTCTTTTTCTCCTTTAACTTTCAGAGTGGCAGTCTGGGGCTCTTCAGTTAAAAGCCGAAATCGCATTTGCTTTACATTAAGCATGAGCAGAATTGCGTCTTCTAAAACTCCGGGGATAGTAGAAAATTCATGAGGAACACCTTTAATTTTAACCTGAGTTACGGCTACCCCCGACAAAGAAGAAAGTAAAACTCGACGTAAAGAGTTACCGATAGTAACTCCGTAGCCCGGGTAAAGGGCCTCTATCTCGAAAGTGGCCTTGTTTCCTTCTTTTTTAATAATTTTAGGTTGATTAGGTAGTGAAATCATGTTGTTATCTAGAATAAAACTCGAATATGGCCGACACCTCGACAGGTGGGGCGGCTTCCTCCAAGCTAGGCTCTCCTGTTACTTTGCCTTCTAATGTTTCGGCGTTTAATTGAAGCCAGCTGGGCGGTTTATGTTTTTTTAATATAGCTTTAATATTTTGAAAATTGGTTTTTTTTGCTTTTTGAGGTTTTACCCTTATGACGTCTCCTTTTTTTACCTGGTAAGAAGGAGTGTCAATTGACTTTCCGTTAACTAAAAAATGGCCGTGAGAAACCATCTGTCGAGCTTGTTTACGAGAAATAGTAAACCCTAATCTAAAAATTACGTTATCAAGACGAGTTTCCAAGCTTTTAATTAATAAAGCTGAAGGGTCTTCTACCTTTCTTTTTTTAGTTAAAACTTTTTTAACATAATTCCTTATTTGGGCTTCTTGTAAATTATACCAGTTTTTTAATTTTTGCTTTTCTCTTAATTCTTTACCGTACTCTGAAAGCGGCTTAGGCCTTCTCTTCCCTTTTTTACCGGGCGGATAGGATCTTTTCACCATGGGACACTTTGGTGATAAACATTTTTCACCTTTTAAAAATAATTTTACCCCCATCCGGCGACAAATTTTACATTTTTTATCTTGCATAGTCTATACTCGGCGAGCTTTGGGAGGCCGACAGCCATTATGAGGAATAGGAGTGATGTCTTTAATAGTCATGACCTCTAGGCCACGAGCAACCAAAGAACGCAAGGCCGATTCTCTGCCCGAACCAATTCCTTTTATAAAAATTACCACTTTTTCAATTCCTAATTTTCTACAGGCCTCAGCCATATTTTCGGCCACCTTGGAAGCAGCAAAAGGAGTGGATTTTTTTGTTCCCTTAAAACCGAGGTTGCCAGCCGAAGCCCAATATAAAGTATTACCCTGAAAGTCAGTTAAGGTAAGAACAGTATTATTATAAGTAGAGGAAATATAAATTCGTCCCTCTTTTATTTTTTGAGGGATTCCAGCTTTTACTTCTTTCCTTGCTCTGGTCTCTACTTTTTCTCTTTCCTTTAATAATTCTTCCTCTGTTTGTTTTATAACTCTCTTTTTACCCATAGTTTTTAGGTGGGGGTGGCGGCTGGCTTTCTGCCACTGCCTACTGTTTTTCTAACATTACCCCGGATAGTCCGAGTATTAGTCCTGGTCCGCTGGCCTCTGACTGGCAATCCTTTAATGTGGCGGGTTCCCCGCCAAGACCCTATATCTTTCAGCCGTTTAACATTCATCATCGTTTCTCTTCTTAGTTCTCCCTCAATTTTATACTCTTTTTCAATAATTTCTTTAAGTTTATTTATCTGCTCGGCAGTTAATTGAGAAGCTTTTAAATGAGGACCTATATTGGCCTCTTTTAGAATCTTTCTACTCAAAACTCGACCTATGCCGTAAATATAGGTTAAAGCGATTTCTATTTGTTTGTTTTCTGGGATATTTATTCCCGCAATTCTCGGCATAGTTTTATTTCATCCCTGGCGTTGCTTGTGTTTAGGATTTTTACAAATCACATATACTCGCCCTTTTCTTCGGACGATTTTACATTTTTTACAAATTTTTTTAACAGACGGCCTAACCTTCATGTTCATTTTTCCCTGTAAACTATTCTGCCCCGACTTTCATCATACGGGCTTAGCTCCACCGTGACTCTATCGCCCGGTAAAATTTTAATCCTGTACATTCTTAATCTGCCGGCTAAATGACAAAGCACTTCTCGCCCATCATCTAATTTTATCTTAAAATTAGCACTGGGTAGGGCTTCTAAAATTGTTCCAGATTGCCGAGAAATGTTTTTTTTATTCATCGGATAGCATATCAAGAAATTCTCTTTTAGTCAATCCT
Organism: uncultured Candidatus Saccharibacteria bacterium; assembly: GCA_964459265.1. GTDB lineage: Bacteria > Patescibacteriota > Minisyncoccia > Minisyncoccales > Paceibacteraceae > Paceibacter. The sequence continues at coordinate 40,908 of CAYWKA010000002.1, read as the reverse complement.
TAAATTTATCTTGATTTTTTCTGCTGCCTCGGGAATCTCTTTTACCCAAAACGGTGAAAGCTTTATCTGGACTTCATTAATCTCCGGCTGTTCTTCCAAAAACAATCTTCCTTCAGTGACCGATTTTTTGGCTAAAGCTCTTTTTAAAAAAGTTTCTTCAATTTTTGAATAAATTTTAACTTCCAAATCCAAAGAAATAATAATTTTCCCCGCTTCTAAATTAGCATCAGCTAAAGAGCAGTTTACCTTTAAACTCTCCTGATGAATTATTTTGTTCTCGGGGATTTGAGACAGGATAAATTCATTGGCAAAATTTTTAAGGTCTTCTACCTTAAAGGCCGGGGTTTGGGCTTCGGCTTTCACTTGATAATTAAATCTTTCTAATTCGGCTCCGGATTTTGCCGAAGAAGAAGCTTCAATGATTTTTATCTCTAAGGCCTCTTTCAAAAAATCAAAGCCAGCCGGAATTTTATTTTTTAGAGATTCGCTGCATTCATCTTTAGCTCTGGCAGTTAGTTCTTCTTTGGCTTTGTCTAAATCTTCTTGATTAACTTGAGGGGTTTTTTCTAAAGCTCCTCCCTTCATTGGAGCTAAAGATTTGCCATAGATAAAAGTATATTGAGGAGTCCCAGCCAAACCGGGAACAGAAAAAGTTGAAGGTTCAATATTATATTTCTCCCCCGGACTGTCGGCTATTACTTTTACGTCTTGATATCCTTTAGCTGGAATAGCCACCCTTTCTGTTGTTCTAAACCAAGGATTTTCTCCTTCTTCAAGCGACGGTTGAAATTTCTCTAAGGGCGCCTGAAATCTCGTAGTAGCCACCAATACTTGAAGTGTATTATAATTATTATAAATTCTAATTAATCCTTCGGCTTTCTCGGCTTTAGAAATTTCACCAGAAGAAGTAAATTCACCAGAAACAGTTTTTTCAGTCTGAAAAACTTTTCCCGGAATTACTTTATCTAAAAAATTGGTTGTCTCAGCCGATTTATCAATAGTTACTTTGGTCTTAAAAGTTAAGGTGTCTGTCTTGGGTTCAATTTTAATTTCTGCTTTAGCTAAATTGAGACCGGCAATTATTCCAATTATTATTAAAATTAAAGGAATTATTAATAAGCCCTTTTTGAAAGGAAACTTTGGAGTAGTAATTTTCAATCCCGGTTTTTCAAATTTAAAACTTGGCCCTTTTGCTGAGGGAATTTTTTCTATTATTTCTTTTTTCTTACGAGGCGGGATAATATCTATGACTTTTTTCTCCATTATAAAAAATTATATCATTTATTTTAGAATTGCTCGAATTCTTCGCATTCCCGAATACCGCTTTAGCGGGACGAAGGGGTAAGAAGAATTGCACGAATTCTTCGCACGCCGGCTCCCGAAGATTCTTCTTTAATAATCTCAAAATGACCTAATTCACCAGTTCTTTTAACGTGAGGGCCGGCACAAATTTCTTTTGAAAAGTTATTGACAGAATAAACCGTAACCTTTTCCGGATATTTCTCCTTAAAAAAAGCCAAAGCGCCAGCAGTTATCGCCTCCTCGTACTTTATTTCTTCTTTTCTCACCTCCAGGTTTTCTTTGATTTTCTGGTTGACCAAATCTTCAACTTCCTTGATTTGCTCCGGGGTCATTTTTTCTGGATGGGAAAAATCAAACCGCAGTCTTTGAGGAGTAATATCAGAACCCATTTGTTTGACTTTCTCTCCTAAAACTTTACGCAAGGCAGCATGAAGCAAATGGGTGGCAGTATGAAGTCGGGCCCCTGCATAACCGGCCTCTTTACCCACTCCGCTAAATTTCTTTTCGGCTCCGGCCCGAGAAATCTCCCGATGTTTTTCAAAGGCCTGCCGGAATCCCTCTTTGTCCAGTTTTAAACCTCTCTCTTTTGCCAGTTCTTCGGTCAACTCTAAAGGGAAACCGTAAGTATCGAATAAATGGAAGGCGTCTTGACCGTTAATTTCTCCTTTAAGAGCAACTTTTTCAAATTGTTTAAGACCTTCGGTTAATGTTTTTTCAAATTTTTCTTCTTCATTTTGAATTACAGTTAAAATATCGGCTTCTTTTGATTTAATTTCTGGATAAACATCTTTATAAATTCCAATTGCTTCTTGAGCCAGCGGTATTAAAAAGTTTTTTGGCAAATCAAGCAATTTCCCATATCTGATTGCCCTTCTTAAAATTCGCCTTAATATATATCCTCTCTCAACGTTAGAAGGCAAAATACCCTCTGAAATTAAAAAAACTGAACTTTTAATATGATCGGCGATAATTCGCCTTGTTTTTTCATTCCTAGAGGAAATCTCCTTTATAATTGGTTCAAATAAATCAGTCTCAAAAACGCTGGGTTTTTTCTGAGCGACCATCGCCAACCTCTCCAGCCCCCAACCCACATCAACTCCTTTTTGTAGAAGTTCTGTTAATGTGCCGTCTCTGGCAGAATTATATTCCATAAAAACGAGGGTGGCGACTTCCAGTCCGTTAATATAAACTTCATTGGCCGCACCACACGGCCCTTCGTCTCCGGCTGGACCCCAAACATTATCTTCTCTGGATCCGCGGCGAATGCACTCTTTCGGCAAAAATTCAGCCCAAGCCTCGTAGGATTCTTTATCAAAAGGAATTTTATCGTCTCCGGCAAAAACCGAGACTGAAATACATTTAGACGGAATTTTAAAAATTTTAGTTAGCAATTCGTACGTCCAACCAATAGTTTCTTTTTTAAAATAATCGCCGAGAGAAAAATGCCCAAGCATCTCAAGAAAAGTCAGATGGCTTTCGTCGCCCACTTGCTCAATGTCGGAAGTCCGGAAGCATTTCTGGCAAGTTGCTATATTAGGACCGTAAGGAGATTTTTCTCCTAAAAAATATGGTTTGAACTGCTGCATCCCCGCTGTCGTAAAAAGAACGCTGGGGTCGGTTGGCAAAAGCGAACTTGAGGGCACTATTTTGTGCCCTCTCTTTTCAAAAAAACTTAAAAATTTCTCTCTCAATTCTCCAGAGGTCATTGTTTGAATTTAGGCATAGCGGTCAGCTACGGTTGAAGCTACAAAAGATTCAGGTTTTATTTTGGGCTCAAATCCATTACCTTTGATCAAGCCGGTTACTTCTTTTATCATATCTTTGGTCTTACCGTTCTCCCCCACGTCAGCATGGATATAACGAAGCTGATAACGAAAACCGTTCGGTTCCAGCTTTTTAACTTCGTTTTCAAAATTTTCTCTTAAATGTAAAGCTAACTGGCAGGAAAGAAGAACTTCTTCCAAAATTCTGGTTTTCCAATTGAAAAATTTCCTCCCTTTGTAACTCACCCTTTTAAGGAAAAACCGGCCGCCCTCTCCAGTTCTCAAAATAACTATAGCTAAGGGGAAGTGCGGTTCCTCTCCGGAAGAAGAATCACAACCGACAATGATATCATAAAACTTCTCTGGCTTCTCAGAGATATATTGAAATAATTCCTTAATTACCCCTTCAATTTTGAGATTGCCTTTAGTGGGGTTAAAAAATTGTCCGTTCAAAATATTTTCCACCATAGTCAAAGAAATTTTAGAAGAAACATAAAATTTCTTCTTCACCCTGCACTCGCTTTCGCTCGCTTGGGTATCTCAGTAATCTTAGCAGGTTTTGTCGATAAAATCAACGACCGCCTTAACTATTCTGACAAATTCATAAGGGTCCAGAGAGGCAGCTCCTGGTAAACCACCGGCCATTTTACCTTCTTTGACAAAACTCTTTATATTTTTACTATTCACGCTGCCGCCATAAATAATCCTGGCTGTCTTGGCTGCTTCTTTATTAAATATCTTTTTCAAAACATTTCTCATATAAAGGCCTCCTTTTAAGGCCTCTTTGGGAGTGGCAGTAATCTTGTTCTTGGTCGTACTGATAGCCCAGACGGGTTCATAAATAAAAACTAATTTAGTCAAGTCCGACCTCTTTACTCCTCTTAATCCCTCTTTTAATTGACGTTCCATTTCTTTACCGGGCTTCTTTGTCTTGCTCCCTACGCAAAAAATCACCTTGAGGCCTACCTCTAAAGCAGCTTTTATTTTCTGATTAACTAACTCCGTTGATTCTGCCAGATATCTTCTCCTTTCAGAGTGTCCTAAGATTACATATTCTACTCCCAATTTTTTAAGCTGTCGGGGCGAAACCTCACCGGTAAAAGGACCTTTATCTCCAAGAAAACAATCCTGAGCGCCTAATTTAAGATAATTGCTTGGTTTTAAAACTGGCAGAAAAACAAAAGGGGCACAAACTACTGCCTCTACCTGTTTTATATTCCTTACCCCCTTTTTAATAATCTCAAAATTCCGCTTAGCTTCAACTAAACTTACGGGGTTCATCTTCCAGTTAGCAACAATAAGTGGTTTCATATTTTTTGACTTCTTAAGTATGCGGCAGCGTTTTCTGGTTTAATGGTGGAAATTTCCATTCTGGCCCCCAGCTCAAATCCGGCCCAGGTAGAGGTTTTGGGTAAAATTGTCCAATGCCAGTGGTAATAATCGTATTTTTTCCCATCACAAGGGGCAGTATGTAGATAAAAATTATAAGGAGGGTCGTCCAGTCCTTTGTAAAGTTTTTTTAAGGCTACCCCAAAAGCTTCGGCTAACTGGTCTTTTTCTTCCTTGGTTGCTTTTTCAAAATAAGAAAGATGGGATTTGGGAGAAACAATAATTTGAAAGGCTGATTTGGAAGCAAAGGGGCAAACAGCTAAAAACTTTTCATTTTCAAAAATAATTCTTTTCTTTATTTCTCTTTCCCATTCATTCATTTGACAATAAACGCATTTTTGATTGGTCTTGTAATATTTTTCTGAATTCAAAAGACCTCTCTGAACATCAACATCGACCAGGGGCGTAGTAATAATTTGAGAATGAGGATGAGCAATGGAAGCTCCGGCTTCAAAGCCATGATTATGGAAAATAGAAATATGATTTACAAAATTCTTCTTCATTAAATCCAGGTATCTCTCCTGATAAACATCAAACACTTCTTTGACCTGTTTTAAGGAAAATTGGGCTAATTGTTTCTCGTGGTCGCGAGTAACTACTACTTCGTGAAAGCCCACGGCGTTGATTGTTTCATAGAGATTACCTTCCACCCGCCTGTCTAATTTAGGGTGAGGGAGAAAAGCCGGATACTTATTAGGAATTACAATGGTAGTCCAATTTTTAGGAATTCCTTTGTCTAAGGGTATTTTTTTGCCGTTGGAAAAAATAAGAGTCGGCTTTTCTTGGGTAGCAATTTGACAAAAAGGACATTTGGACTTAGGAACTTTTTCTATCTTCCGCTTTTCTGCCTTAAAGGCTTCCGGTTTTTTGGCCCGACCGGTGGCAATAACCACCCAATCTTTGGAAATTACGTCAAAACGAAGCTCTGAAGGAAATTTTGGTTTTTTAGGTTTTTTTGTCATATTTACCAGTGATGAGGTTCCATCTAATTTTCAGTAAATCAATCCCCATTTTAACCATGGACTTAAATTTTACCGAACTACGAAGGTCATTTCTCCAAAAAATAGGAATCTCTTTTATTTTATATTTTAATTTTTTAGCTATTGCTAAAAATTCCGGGTCAAAAGAAAAACGATTAATTTTACATCTAGGGAAAATGTCTTTGGCAGTCCTCTCGGTAAATCCTTTAAAACCGCACTGGCTATCAGCTATTCCCCAAGTACCGACAATTAAATTAGTTAAAAAACCAAAAGCTTCACCGGTAAATCTTCTAAAAAGAGGCTGAGGTGGAGATAAGACTGCTCCTTTTATATCTCTGGAGCCAATAACAATATCGTAACCCTTTTTAAACTCCGGCCACATTCTTTCCACTTGGTCAATCGAAGTAGAATTATCAGCATCAGTAAACAACCTGTGCTGCCCGACGGCTTCCAGCATGCCAAATCTTACGGCATATCCTTTGCCTTGATTTTTCTCGTAACCAGTAACTTTGAGATTCTTAATTTTGGACGTTAAACTCTGAGCGACTTTTACTGTTTTATCTTTTGAGCCATCATTTACCACCAAAATCTCGTAATCGTAATTTTGCCTCGACAGATACTTATCAATGTCTTCCAAAGTTCTTGGCAACCTCTTTTCTTCATTGTAAGCAGGGATAATGACCGATAAATACATATTAATAAATATTGGAGAAACCTGAGGGCACTTACCGAAGGTGACACTTCGGAGTCCCGCTTCCGATAATTTATGAATAACCTATTAACCTCTGAGGCGGGACGAGAAATAGCAGCAGCTGAGAAATAACCTTTATTTTTACTTCTAAAGATGACTGCGTGTCACCTGAAGGAAGGTGCCCGAAGGATTCTATTTCAAAATGTAAGCAGGGATAATGACCGATAAATACATATTAATAAATATTGGAGAAACCTGAGGGCACTTACCGAATTTTAATAAGTGAAGCAAGTGCCGAAAAGGACATCCGCAGCGTGGGGAATTTTACGGTCCTTTAAGGCAGCTTGCTGAACGCTTACCTGAAGGAAGGTGCCCGAAGGATTCTATTTCAAAATGTAAGCAGGGATAATGA
>CAYWKA010000002.1:17141-34271 GCA_964459265.1 uncultured Candidatus Saccharibacteria bacterium | reverse complement strand
ACCTGAAGGAAGGTGCCCGAAGGATTCTATTTCAAAATGTAAGCAGGGATAATGACCGATAAATACATATTAAATTATTTTATCATACCAAAGCATATAAATAAATCATATGCTCGGCTGAGCGCATAAATATTTTATGTGCTCTGGGTTAAAATCTTAACTCCATCCTTGGTTACAGCTAAAGTATGCTCAAAATGACAAGACAAAGAGCCGTCTTCGGTCTCATAACCTTGACCATCTTTTGTTTTTTTTAATTTCCAATGGCCTATAGTTATCATTGGTTCAATACAAAAAACCATGCCTTCTTTTATTTCAGGACCAGTCCTTCTTTTACCATAATTTAGAATCTTGGGTTCTTCGTGAATTTCTTTACCAATACCGTGGCCGCAAAGTTCCCTGACTACATTATATCCTTGGTCTTCCACGTATCTTTGAATAGTGTTGCCAATATCGCCAAAAGTATTACCCACTTTAGCTTTTTTAATTCCTCTTTTTAAAGCTTTCTTGGTAACCCTAATTAATCTTTGAGCTTCCGGAGATACTTTTCCTACAGGTAAGGTTACGGCCATATCTGAGTGAAATTCTTTATATTCCATGCCAATATCTAAAGAAATGATGTCCCCTTCTTTTAATTTTCTTTCAGAGGGTATCACGTGAACAATCTCTTCATTAATAGAGGTACATAAGGTAGCCGGGAAACCTTGGTATCCTTTAAAAGATGGCTTGTCTCCGGATTTTAAAATCAGGGCTTCGGCAGCCCTGTCTAATTCTTCAGTGGTAATCCCTGGCTTAACCATCTTTTCTAACTCTTTCATAATCTCTGCCAGACGCTTACCACCTTCAGCCATTATTTTAATTTCTTCAGGTGTTTTTATATTAATCATCGGCCTATAACGTAATACGGACGGCCGTCCAAATTATATTATTAATTTAGGGCTTTCAGAATGTCTTTAAAAACATCGGCCACCGGCGGTTCACCATTTATTTCTTTTACTTTAATCCCCTGTTTTCTGAAAATTTCAAATATAGGGAAAGTCTTTTCCTGGTATTCTTTTAATCTTATTTTAATGGCTTCGGGGTTGTCGTCTTTTCGATGAATTAACTTAGAACCGTCCAAGGGACATTTAGTAAGTTCAGCGGTTTCTTTGTTGTATAAAATTGAATGCGTGGCCAATTCGCATTCTCTACGGTGGCTATTTCGCCAAATCGTTGCCTCAGGGCTTAATTTAAGAGCGAGCATTATAATATTTTTTGTCCCATAGAGTTTCTTCAAAAGAGGTATGAGTCTCTTTGTTTCCTCTTCGTTCCTGGGAGAACCAGACATGACAACGCTTTTTCTTTCTCTGGCTAGTTCTTCAAGTTTTTTCTTTGAAAAATAAAATACAAAAGGCCCATCCCATAATAATCCTTGCTGGCGTATTTTTCGTTGTTCTTCAAAAAAATATTTTTTTCCTTCCACCTTTACAAAATCTCCTTTTCCAGCTCGTTCTATCGCACCACCGACAATGCTGCTGGTTTCCCATTGAAAAAAATCTAATTTCTCTGCCAAAAGTTCAGCTTGCGTTCCTTTGCCCGAACCTGGCGGACCAAGAATAATAATGATTTTTTTATCTTTAGAAAGTTTCATATTCACGCATTTGAAGTTGAGCTCTAATTTGGCGCATGGTCTCCAAAACTACAGAAACCACAATCAACAAAGAAGTTCCACCAATTAAAAACCTAAACACCATAACCCCGGTAATCCCTCCGATGATTGAAGGTAAAACAGCGATAGTCCCCAAGAATAAAGCTCCCACCAGTAAAACCCTGTTCAAAATATAATACATGAAATTGGCCGTTGATTGGCCGGGCCTAATTCCGGGCACAAAACCGCCCATCTTTTGAAGATTACCGGATATGGCTTTGGGGTCAAAGGTAACGGCAGTATAAAAATAGGTAAAGAGAACAACTAAAAGAAAGTATAAAATTCCATAAACCCAGGGGTTTTCAAACCAAACTCCAATTTGCTGAGCAATATTTCCGATGGTACCACCAGCTCCGCTCAAAAAGTTAGCAATCATACTGGGAAAAAGCATTAAAGACAAGGCAAAAATAATAGGGATTACTCCAGCCGGATTAACGCTCAAAGGTAAATAAGTGGAAACTCCGCCGTACATTTTCATCCCTCTTACTCTTTTAGCATAAGAAACCGGAATGTTTCTTCGGCCTTCGTTAATCAAAACAACTCCGGCAATAATCAGTAAAGCCATACCAAAAAAGAGCAAGTAAGAAGGGAATTGGGCAGGATCCCAGCTAATGATCATCTGACGGATATTACTGGGGAAATCGGCAATAATGCCGGCAAAAATCATAAGAGAAACCCCATTACCAATCCCCTTTTCCGAGATTAATTCTCCCAGCCACATCAAAAATAAAGCTCCGGCTGTCACCGTTATAATTGAAGTAAGCAGTAAGGTCGGAGAAAGAGCACCAATCACTCCTTGGCGCTGAAATAAACTTAACATGGCGTAAGATTGAAGGACAGCTAAAGGAATAGTTAAGATTCTTCCGTACTGATTAAATTTTTGTCGTCCGGCTTCTCCTTCTTCTTTGTACATCCTCTCCAGCTGAGGAAAAATCATGGTTAATAGCTGCATAATAATCACGGCTGTAATATAAGGACCCAAGCCCAACATGACAATTGAAAGATTGTCCAGAGCACCACCGGTAAAGATATTTAAGAGGCCGAACATCTGGAACTGTTCAAAGAAATCTTTTATGTTTTCGGCATTTATCCCCGGAATAGGAATATTAGCCATTAACCTAAAAAGAGCGAAAATGGCCAAAACAAATAAAATTTTGTTTCGTAAATCCCTTATTTTAAATAATTGAATAACCTTCTGATACCACATATTATTTGGCAACCCCTCCCGCCTTTTCAATCTTCTCTCTGGCGCTCTTTGACAATTGGCAGCCTTCAAAGGTGAGGGATTTAGTGAGTTTGCCTTTGCCTAAAATCTTTATTCCTGGTATTCTTCCTTTTATTTTACGAAATATTCCCTTCTCTAACAATACTTCAGGAGTGATTTTTTCTCCCGAACTGAATTTTTTCTCTAAAACTTCTAAATTTATTATTACTTTTGGCCTCTGACCCTTAACTTTTGACCTGACCTTGTATCCTCTTAACTTTGGATATCTTTTAATTAACTCCCTAACGACCGGCTGCATTTTTCTGCCAGCGCGTGATTTCTGTCCTTTAATTCCTCGGCCAGAATAAGTTCCTCGTTTTCCTCCCCGGCCAATCCGTTTCTTCCTCTTTAATTTATGTTTTGGACGTAATTCGTGTAATTGCATTTTAATTGCCACTTTTTGCTTTTAATTTTTTGAGAGCTGTAATGGTTGCTCTGGCATTATTTAATTTGTTGCCAGTTCTACCCAAGACCTTAGAAGAAATATTCTTTATTCCGGCTAAAGTGCAAATAACTCGCACCACCCCTCCAGCTACCAAACCCCTGCCTTTTTTTTGAGGCCTCAGCAGAACTTTGGCTGCACCAAACTTAGCAATAACTTCATAAGGAATAGTGTCTTCAACAATGGGCACCTCAATTAGATTTTTCTTAGCTAATCTGGTGGCCTTTTCTACGGCCGCCTGAACATCGGTTCCGGTAGCTGCAGCAAAGCCGACTTTTCCTTCTTTATTCCCCGCAACTATGGCCGCTCTAAATCTCAGTTTTTTCCCGCCGGCCCTGGTATGAGCCACTCTGGCCAAATCCAAAAGCTTTGACTCGAATTCGTCTTTAGGTTTCTCTTCTTTAATTTTTCGAAATGCTCTTCTCATCGCTTATCGAGCCCCGCCCTGCCTCGCAGGGCGGGGCGAAGATGAAGAAGAGGACGAAGTCCTCTTCGCTTTTAAATTAGAATTTCAGCCCTCCTTCTCTTGCTCCTTCAGCTAAAGCTTTGATTTTCCCGTGATAGAGGTAACCTCCTCTGTCAAAAATAACCTTTTCAATCTTTTTCTCAAGGGCTTTTTTGGCTAATGATTTTCCTACCTCTTTAGCTATATAAATTTTTGGGGGGTGATCCGCCAGCTGACGGATGGACTTCGGTTTTTTTATCTCCTGGCTACTCGCTGCCACTAAGGTTTTTCCTTTCTCATCATTAATCAACTGAGCATAAATATGTTTACCAGATTTAAAAACACAAAGCCGCGGCCTCTGAGCCGTTCCGAATATTTTAGCTCTCACTCGTTTGTGCCGTCTATTTCTTTTTTCTTGTTTCTTCTGCATTTTAAGTGGTGGTGACTGCTTTTTTACCCAACTTTCTGCGAACCTGTTCACCAAGATATCTTATTCCCTTACCTTTATATGGCTCGGGTGGTTTTATTTTTCTTATTTTAGCGGCGGTTTGAGAAACCTTTTCAATATCTATACCAGAAACTGTAATAATGTTTTTTTCTACTGAAAAATTTATTCCCTCCAACGCTTTTATTTTTACTGAATGACTGAAACCGACGTTCAATACCAAGTCCTCACCCTCCAGGCTGGCTTTAAAACCAATCCCCTGAATTTCTAATTTTTTTTCAAATCCTTCCGTTACCCCTTTTACCATGTTGGCAATAAGAGCCCGAGTTAATCCCCAAAAGGCCTGGGTTTTTTTAGTCTCTTTTTGGGGAGAAACTATAATTTCTCCGTCTTTAACTTCAACTTTAATTTCCGGCCGAATCTCCCGGGAAAGCTCGCCCTTAGAACCTTTAACCGTCACTCTACCGCCTTCTACTTTAACCTCTACGTTTTCTGGTATTGATATTGGTTTTTTCCCTACCCTAGACATACTATTACCAAACCTTAAATAATACCTCACCTCCAATTTTTTGTTTTCTGGCCTCTTTATCGGTCATTAACCCCTTGGAGGTGGAAATAATGGCTAAACCGTAGCCTCCTTTAACCTTTTTTATCTCTTGATGGCTTTGATAAATTCTTTGACCTGGCTTGGAAACCCTGCGTAACCCCGATATAGCCGGCGTTTTATCGGTATACCTTAAGGTAATTTCAATAATCTTCTTGGCTTTTTTCCCTTTCTTTTCTACCTTTTCTATAAAACCCTGTTTTTCTAAAATTTTAGCTATCTCGTATTTTAAATTAGAGAAAGGAACAGAGGCCAGCGGATGTAAAACGGCCTGAGCATTTCTTATTCTATTGAGCATATCAGTTACAGGGTCCATAAGATTACTTTACCATGATGATTTTTTAATCCCGGGTATTTCCCCTTTATTGGCTAATTCTCTAAAACATATTCGACACAATCCAAACTTACGCATATACCCTCTTTTTCTGCCACAACGAAAACAGCGTCTAACAACTCGGCTTTTGTATTTGGGCTTTTTTTTGGATTTTGCTATTTGGGATTTTGTCGCCATAATCTTTATCCACCAAATTTTTTATTTTATAAAAAATGCAGGTAAAGATGAAGGTTTATCCTTCATCGCCCTTTTTGATTGGGAAACCTAATAATTTAAACAACTCTAATCCTTCTTCTCTGGTTTTAGCTGTAGTGACTACGGTAACTTCTAAACCAAAAATGTTTTTGGCTTTTTCTGGTAAAATTTCGGGAAAGGCGATGTGCTCTTTAATCCCCAAAGTAAGATTGCCTTCTTTATCCACTGATTTGGGCTCAATTCCTTGAAAATCACGGCTTCGAGGAAGGGCCAAATGAATTAATCTTTCTAAGAAATCTATCATTTTTTTTCCTCTTAAAGTAGCTCTAGCCCCCAGAGGCATTCCCTGCCTTACTTTAAAAGCGGCTATTGCTTTCTTGGCTTTAGTTAGAACTGCTCTTTGGCCACAAATTAAAGAAAGCTCTTCTAAAATAAAATCTTGAATCTTTTTTTGCTCTTCGGCTGTTTTACCGGCAATCTGTCTTCCAAAACCAGTATTGACTATCACCTTTTCAATCTTAGGGACGGCCATATCATTCTTATAGCCGAACTTTTCTTTCATAGCCGGAATTGCTTCCTTTTTATATTTTTCTGGCAGATGAGTAACCATGTTTCTAAACTTCTTGTTTACATTTTTTACAAATTCTTACTTTATTATTTTTAAAAATTTTATAACCGGTCCGAGCAGCTTTTCCGCATTTGGGGCAAATTAACTTTGTGTTAGAAACCGAAATTGGACCCGGCAGTTCAACAATCTGACCCTTTTCACCGGATTTTTTTGGTCTTTGGTGTTTCTTTCTCAAATTAACTCCTTCAACCATAACTTTTCTCTCTTTGGGGAAGGCCTCTAAAACCTTGCCTTTCTTTCCTTTGTCCTTACCAGAAATTATTAAAACTGTATCGCCTTTTTTAATCTTCATATTATTTCGGGGGCTAAAGTAGCAATCTTTTCAAATCCTTTTTCTCTCACCTCTCTGGCCAAGGGACCTGTAATTCTCCCTCCCTTGGGTTCTTTCGATTTTCCCTCTAAAATTACGCAGGCATTGTCGTCAAATCTAATGTAACTGCCATCGGCACGACGGTATTCTTTTTTCTGTCTGATTATTACCGCTCTGACCACATCATGTTTTTTTACTAATCTTCTTGGCTCCGCCTCTTTGACCGTTCCAACAATAACGTCGCCCAATTGAGCATAACGCTTCTTGCTTCCGCCCAGTACTCTAAAACATTGGATGGTTCTTGCTCCGGTATTATCAGCAACGTTTAATGTGGTTCTAGGTTGAATCATTATTTTTCATCAACTTTAGAAATTAGGATTTTGACTACCTTCCATTTCTTCTCTTTACTCAGCGGTCTGCACTCCTCGATGATAACTTTATCTCCAACGCGGCATTCTTGATCGGTGTGGGCTTTATATTTTTTATGAAAACGGAATCTCCTTTTATATTTGGAGTGTTCTTTTATTCTTTCAACTCTAACCGTTACCATTTTAGGGTTTTTATTTGACGTGACCTTTCCGGTTAATTTTTTCTTCGGCATATAATTATTTTTGTTTTAATAGGGTTAAAACTCTGGCGATGTCTTTTTTTAACAGGTGAATTTCTCTCACGTTTTTTACTTTTCCGGCTGCCAAATCAAAGCGAAGTTGTCTTAATCTTTCTCTATTATCGGCTAAAATCTTTTCCAGTTCACCTTTTGTTTTTTGGCGAAGCTCAACTATTTTCATGTTTATCTTTTAACAACCTTTGTTTTAATTGGCAGTTTGGCGGCTGCCATTTTTAATGCTTCTGTGGACAGTTCTTCTTTCAGGCCGTCTAATTCAAAAATAATTCTGCCTGGTCTGACGGCAAAAACATAGTGGTCTACGCTTCCTTTTCCTCCTCCCATAGGCACTTCTGTTCCTTTTTTGGTTACGGGCTTATCGGGAAAAATCCTTATCCAAAGCTTTCCTCCTTTTCTTAAATATCTAAGAATTACCCTTCTGGCTGCTTCAATTTGTCTGGCGCTCAACCAACAAGTGTCTAAACTTTTTAACCCAAAAGAGCCGAAAGCAAGCTGAGTGGCTCTGTTTTCTACTCCTTTACTCTTTCCCCTTCTCCATTTTCTATGTTTAACTTTTTTGGGCATTAATATCGCCATATTACTCGAACTTTTCTCCTTTATAAATCCAGACCTTTACCCCAATCGTTCCATAAGTACAATAAGCTTGGGTGTCAGCATAATCAATTTCTGCTCTTAAACTTTGGCGAGGAAGCCGGCCTCTTTTCAACCAATTGGTTCTGGCAATTTCTGCTCCATTTAATCTACCCGCTACTTCCACCCGGCAACCCTCTGTTCCTTTGGCCGCCATGATTTTTTCAATGACTTGTTTCAAGACCCTTCGGTAGGGCATCCTTCTTTCGATTTGTTGGGCTACCCATTGGGCAGATAAGGCAGCGGAAGACCAAGGGTCTTTTATTTCTTTAATCTCTATTTTAATTTCTTTTTTTTCTTTTCCCCCAGGAAAAAGCATTTTTTCTAATGCTTTTCTCAACTCCTCAACTCCTCCTCCTCCTCGGCCAATAATCAAGCCGGGGCGAGCGGAATAAATAATAACGGTTATTTTCCCAGGAAATCTTTCAATTTCATTTTTTTCTACTCCCAGCTTGCCGATCTTGTCTGTTAGAAACTTTCTAATTTTAAAATCTTCCTCCAAGTTTTTTGAGTATTGTTTTTTATTCAACCAGCGGGAGTCCCAGTCACTGGTCTCTTTTATTCTGAATGATTTAGGATGAACTCTGTGTCCCATAATTATCCGAATGCCTTGCGTCTAAATATTCTTTTTATTCCTTTCTCAACCCGTGGTTTTTCGATTTCTTTTTCTGGTTTAAGTTTAGGTTGCCCCGTAGGGAGCTTTTTCTCCTTTAAGGATTTTTCAGCTTGCGGTATTTTCTCAGTTATGACTGGTTTGGTAACCTTTTTAACTCTTTTAGTTTTACCTTTTCCTTTGGTAACTTCGTCCAGGACTAAAGTAACATTGGAGGTTCTCTTTTGAATCATATCAGCCCTTCCCCTGGATCGGGCCCGCCATCTTTTGTATTTTGGCCCTTCATCGACTGTAATTTTAGAAATGTATAAATTATTTTCAGCTAATTGAAAGTTATTTTTGGCAGAGGTTGTGGCTTGCTTGAGAAGTTTTAACAATATCCCAGCAGTTTTTTTATTTAAAAAATTTAAAATAGTTTGGGCTTCCTCAGCCGACTTACCTCTAACCAAATCGGCTACTAATCTTACTTTCCTGGGGGCAACACGTAAATATTTTAGTTTAGCGGTTATGGCCATATTACTATTTACTTTTCAGCTTCTTTTTCGGTTACTTTAGTTTCTAATTCTCGCTGCATTCTTCCGCCGTGACGAGAAAACTTAGTGGTCGGAGAAAATTCGCCCAGCTTGTGGCCTACCATATTTTCGGTTGCTTTAACTGGAATAAATTCCCGGCCATTGTGAACTCCAAAAATAAAGCCGACCATTTCTGGGGTGATAACGCAGCCCCGACACCAAGTTTTAATCATTTCTTTATTGTCGGGTTTCTTGCCTTGGATTTTCTTTAAAATCTTCTCTGGTACATATGGACCTTTTTTAAGTGACCGCGGCATGTTCTATTTTTTCTTTTTACGTCTTCTTTTAATTATCAATTTATCTGTCCACTTTTTTTTCCGGGTTTTGACTCCCAAAGCTGGCTTACCCCAAGGAGTTTTGGGATGTTTTAATCCGATTGGGCTTCTCCCCTCTCCTCCTCCATGAGGATGATCACAGGGATTCATGGCCGTTCCCCGGACGGTTGGCCTTATCCCTTTTCTCCTCACTTTTCCGGCCTTTCCCATATCAATAAACCGATGCTCTGGCCTGGAAACCTGGCCTATTGAAGCAAAACATTCTTGAGAGACCTTTCTAATTTCTCCCGAAGGCATTTCCAAATGAGTAAAATTTGCTTCTTGAGCCGCTACTTTGACAGTGGAACCGGCCGATCTGGCCAACTTTCCGCCCTTGCCCGACTCCAGCTCTACATTATATACCTGGGTTCCTACCGGAATGTTTTTTAACTTCATTCTATTTCCGGTCTTAATCTCAGCTGATTCCTTAAAAACTATTTCCTCTCCTGATTTTAACTCATGGGGAGCTAAAATATATTTTCTTTCCCCGTCTTGATATTCTATCAAAGCCAGGAGGGCTGAACGATTGGGATCGTATTCTATAGCTACCACTTTGGCTGGAACGCCTAATTTTCCCTGACCGAAATCAACAATCCTATACAACCTCTTTACTCCTCCTCCTTTATGCCTGACTGTTATTCTACCGCTAAAACCTCTTCCTCCCTTTTTTTTCAAAGCCAACAACAACTTTTTTTCAGGCTTTTTCTTTGTTAATATTTTTTCTTTCATATAAATAATCAAGTAATAAGCGAGGGAAGTAATTTTGTCTCCAAAATTAGCTTCCTGAGCACTCATCTCGGCAATACCTCAATCTTTTGCCCTTCTTTTATTTTAACAATTGCCTTTTTGTATGACTTTCTAAATCCTTCTATCCTTCCCAATCTTCTTTTTTTAGCTGGCACTTTTATAATTTTAACCGAAATCACCTCTACTCCATATAAACTTTCAACTGCTTTCTTAACTTCATCTTTATTTGCTTTGGGCCAAACTCTAAATATATACTGATTCTTTTCAGTTAAATCGGTAGCTTTTTCTGTTACATGAGGAGCTTTAAGAACCCTGTAAGCTTCCTTAAACTTCCCCTTCCTAACTGGTTTGGCCTGCCCCCCAGGGAGCTTGCTTTCCTTCGGGGCTTTTTCAACTGGCTTAATCTTTTCTTTTTTTCCTTTTGGCTCTGAGGCTGGTTTTACTTTCTTGGCTGGTTCTTTTTTTCTTTTAAAAATATCTCTAATTCCCATATACGTTAATTCGACGATCGTCTTATTAAGACGTCTATTATTTAAAGAAGGTTTCCTTTATTGTTTTTATTGTTTCTTTGGGCGTAATTAAATACTTAAAAGATAGTAAGTCCAAGGCATTTAGATTTCTGGCTTCAATGGTTTCTACTCCGGGAATATTTTTAGCTGCCAATATTATATTTTTGTCTACCTTAGGTAAGGCCAGCAAACAAGATTCTTTCTTTACTGGTAATCTTCTTAAGATTTGTACCATGACGTTAGTTTTAGGAACTTCAAGCTTGAGGGTGTCCAGAATTAAAAGCAAATTATTTTTGGCTTTAGCAGATAAGACCATGAATAAAGCCTTTTTTTTCATTTTTTTATTAATTTTTTTCTTAAAAACTTTTTCTTTCCTGGGTCCGAAGGTTACTCCGCCACCTCGCCATAAGGGTGAGCGGATGGAACCGTGCCTGGCTCTGCCAGTTCCCTTCTGCCGCCAGGGTTTTCTTCCCCCGCCCCTTACTTCTCCTCGGTTTTTAGTCTGAGCAATCGCTCTTCTCCTATTGGCCATTTGGGAAACAACCACCTGATGAACTAAATCCGGATTTACCGGCACACCAAAAATTTCCTTGGGCAATAAAGTTTCACTCACTTTTTCTCCCTTTTGATTGTAGGCAGCGATTTTCATAATTCTATTGGCCGCTAATTTCTAATAATTTTCCTTTAGTTCCGGGTACTGCTCCCTTAACCGCCAATAAATTATTTTCTTTGTCAACTTTAACAATTTCTAAATTTTTAACTGTTACTCTTTCTCCTCCCGTTCGGCCTGGCATTTTTCTCCCTTTTATTACTCTTTCGGGAAAAGAAGTACCCACCGAACCTAAGGTTCTGGATTCGTGCTTTACTCCGTGAGAATCTCCTCTACCGGAAAACCCCCATCTTTTTACTGCTCCCTGGAAACCTTTACCTTTGGAAGTCCCGGAAATTTTTACTTTATCTCCTTCTTGAAAAATTGAAACGTCGATTACCTGACCAAGGTGGAACTGAGGGAAAGGTTGAGATGAAGATTTATCTTCATCGATTTTATCTCCAATTTTATATTCACCTCCGCCAGCTGGCGGACTGGGAAATTCTCTTAAGTATTTAAACTCTTTTCCTTTTTCTGTTTTTTTTATTTTTTTGTTTTTCTTAATAAACCCGATCTGGATAGCTTGATATTTATCCTTTTCTTCTGTTTTAATTTGAGTAACCTGACAGGGGCCAGCTTCAATTAAAGTAACCGGAACTGCCTTTCCTTTCTCACCAAGCCACATTTGGGCTACTTCTATTTTTTTTCCTAAAATAAACTTCATCGTCCTCTGATTTATGCTGATTTAAAAACCGGGCATAGCCCGGCTTTTTTTCCGTAGCTATTTTAAATATTTTAATTTCTCAGAAAATAATTTTCAACATTTTAATTTTACTACATTTTAATTTCAATGTCTACTCCGGCCGGTAATGTTAAATTCATGAGGGCATCAATAATTTTAGGGTTAGGATTTAAAATATCTATCAACCTTTTATGAACTCTCATTTCGAACTGCTCTCGGGCGTCTTTATGAATAAAAGAAGACCTGTTCACGGTATATTTGTGAATTTCGGTCGGTAAGGGAATGGGGCCAGAAATTTCAGCGCCATAACGAGTGGCTACCTCGATAATCTGCCGAGTGCTAGCATCAATCACTTTATGATCATAAGCCCTAAGCTTAATGCGAAGCTTAGGCCTTACTTCTTCTTCGGTTGCAACAGCTTTCTTTTTCGGCATCCTATATTCAATATTTTATAAATTAAAACTGGCTATTTGAGTATTTTGGTTACTACGCCTGCTCCAACTGTCTTTCCTCCTTCTCTGATGGCAAATCTTTGCTTTTCTTCCATAGCGATGGGAGCTAAAAGTTTGATTTTAAGGTTGACAGTATCGCCAGGCATAACCATTTCTGTTCCTTCAGGCAAGGTTACGTCCCCGGTAATATCAGTGGTACGAAAATAAAATTGTGGCTTGTAACCGGCAAAGAAAGGCGTATGCCTTCCACCTTCTTCTTGAGTTAAAACGTAAACTTCTCCCTCAAATTCAGTATGAGGAGTAATGCTTCCGGGCTTGGCCAACACCTGTCCCCTTTCTACGTCTTCTTTCTTCAGACCTCTTAATAAAACTCCGACATTATCTCCGGCTCTTCCTTCGTCCAGAGTTTTTTGGAACAT
The DNA here is from genome assembly GCA_964459265.1 of uncultured Candidatus Saccharibacteria bacterium. Classification (GTDB taxonomy): domain Bacteria; phylum Patescibacteriota; class Minisyncoccia; order Minisyncoccales; family Paceibacteraceae; genus Paceibacter. Next base: position 21,708 of record CAYWKA010000002.1, on the reverse strand, counting down.
CTCAATTGAAACGGCAATTGTTTTAGATGTTGGTTTTATCCCAACTAATTCTACTTCTTCGTTTGACTTAACAACTCCTCTTTCAATTCTTCCAGTAGCTACCGTTCCTCGGCCGGCAATAGAAAAAACATCTTCAATGGCCATTAAAAATGGTTTGTCTATCTCACGAGTTGGTTCAGGAATATAATCATCAATCGCTTTTAACAGTTCTGAAATCGGCTTTGCCTCTTCATCCTCAGGAGATTTTGCATCCAAGGCCTTCAGAGCTGAACCCTTGATAATGGGAATTTCGTCGCCCGGGAAATTATATTTTTTCAAGAGTTCTCGCACTTCGCTTTCCACCAAACTAATAATCTCTGGGTCATCTACCGCATCACATTTATTCAAGAAAACTACTATGGCTGGCAATCCAACCTGACGAGCCAATAAAATATGCTCTCGAGTTTGAGGCATGGGACCGTCGGGAGCTGAAACGACTAAAACTGCACCGTCCATTTGAGCAGCTCCGGTAATCATGTTTTTAATGTAGTCAGCGTGACCGGGACAATCAATATGAGCATAGTGCCTTTTTTCCGTTTCGTATTCCAAATGAGAAATAGAGATGGTCAGACCACGAGCTTTTTCTTCTGGAGCAGCATCAATCTGCTCCACAGTTTTTTCTTGGGCTTTCAAACCCTTTAACTTCAGCACGTGCAGAATGGCCGCTGTTAAAGTAGTTTTTCCATGGTCGACATGACCGATGGTACCAATGTTAAGATGAGGTTTCCCTCTGACAAATTTTTCTTTTTCTGCCATAAATTTATATTAATTATAATTTTTAATCTTTAACCTTTAGTTATTATTTTATTTATTTTAGAGAAAATGTCAACTGTGGATTATCTTCTTTTACCTTCAATGATTTCCTGGGCAATATTAGCGGGGACTTCAGCATAACGGTCAAACTCCATTGTAAAGGTTCCTCTGCCTTCTGTCAATGACCTTAAAGTAGTGGCATAACCAAACATCTCGGCCAAAGGAACATTGGCATCAATCACTTTTAATTGCAACCTGTCCTTGGTTTCTTCAATTTTTCCTCTACGGGCTGATAAGTCTCCGATTACATCGCCGAAAAATTCTCCCGGAACAATTACTTCTAATTTCATAATCGGTTCTAATAAAATCGGCTTGGCTCTTTTAGCGGCAGCTTGAAAAGCCATAGAACCGGCAATTTTAAAAGCCACTTCGGAAGAATCTACTTCATGAAAAGAACCGTCGTATAGAGCGGTAGAGAGATCAACCATAGGATAGCCCGCCACTACTCCTTTTCCCATGGCTTCCTTAATTCCCTTTTCTATGGCCGGAATAAACTCTTTGGGAATTATTCCGCCTTTAATCTCATCAATAAACTCAAATCCTTGTCCTCTTTCTTTGGGCTCTACCCTTAAGAAAACGTGGCCATATTGCCCCCGACCTCCTGACTGTCTGATGTATTTTCCTTCAGCTTCAGCTTCAGCTTTGATGGTCTCTTTATAAGCCACCTGGGGCCGGCCCACTGAAGCTTCAACTTTAAACTCTCTTCGCATGCGGTCAGAAATAATATCTAAATGCAATTCCCCCATACCGGAAATAATGGTCTCGCCAGTTTCCGGATCTCCTTTTATTCTAAAAGTGGGGTCTTCTTCAGCTAATCTTTTCAGGGCTACACCCATCTTTTCCTGGTCAGCTTTGGTTTTGGGTTCAATACGGATAGAAATTACCGGTTCGGGGAAAGTGATTTTTTCTAAAACAACGGGGTGGTTTTCATCACAAAGGGTATGGCCAGTAGAAGTGTTTTTTAGACCAACGGTCGCAGCAATATCGCCAGCATAAAGTTCATCTACTTCTTCTCGGGTGTTAGCGTACATTCTAACAATTCGGCTAATTCTTTCTTTTTCCTGGGTGGTAGTATTTAAAACGTAAGAGCTCTTCTTTAAAGTGCCGGAGTAAACTCGGAAATAAGTTAAAGTCCCCACATAAGGATCAGTGGCAACCTTAAAGGCCAAAGCGGCAAAGGGCTCGGAATCATCGGCCTGTCTTTCAGTGTCTTTGCCCGATTTAGGATCAATGCCTTTTACTGACGGCAAATCAACCGGACTGGGTAAGTAATAAACTACGGCGTTAAGCAAAGGCTGGATGCTTTTATTTTTTAAGGCCGAACCACAAAGTACCGGGATGAGTTTATAGTTGATGGTAGCTTTTCTTAAGACATCTCTCAATTCATCAACAGAGATTTCTTCGCCAGCCAGATATTTTTCCAGGAGGGCTTCGTCTTCAGCGGCAATTTTTTCTACTAATTTTGCTCTCCACTCTTTGGCTTCTTCTAACAAATTTTGAGGGATTTCTTCTTCTTTGACGGTTTGACCAAAATCTCCTTCAAATTTTAGAGCTTTCATTTCTATTAAATCAATTACTCCTTCAAATTTAGCTTCTTTACCAATAGGGAGTTGAAGGGCTACGGCCGAGGGAGATAACTTTTGCCAAATTGATTCTAAGCTTTTTTTAAAATCAGCTCCCATTCTGTCTAATTTATTAATAAAACAAATCCGGGGTACGTGAAATTTGTCGGCCTGACGCCAGACCGTTTCTGACTGAGGCTCCACTCCGGCTACTCCATCAAAAACTACTACCGCTCCATCTAAAACCCTTAATGATCTTTGTACCTCAACGGTAAAATCAATATGGCCCGGGGTATCAATGATATTTATCCGGTACTCCTCTTCTTTTTCTTTTTCTCTCTGTTCTTCTTTTCTTAATTTTCCTGGCGTCCAGAAACAAGTGGTCGCAGCGGAAGTAATAGTAATTCCTCTTTCTCTCTCTTGGACCATCCAGTCCATAATGGCCTGGCCATCGTGAACTTCCCCAATTTTGTGAGAAATCCCGGTGTAAAAAAGCACCCGTTCAGTAACGGTTGTTTTGCCGGCATCAATGTGAGCGATGATGCCAATATCTCTATATTTTTCTATGGGATACTTTCTCATACTCTAAATTATCTTCCTGAGCTAAGTCACCAAGCAAAATGAGCAAAAGCTCTGTTCGCTTCTGCCATGCGGTGAGTGTTTTCTTTTTTCTTTATAGCTGCCCCTTCGTTCTTAGAAGCTGAAATTATCTCCTCGGCCATTTTCTCTTTCATTGACTTTCCTTTTTTACTGCGAGCGGCGTCTAAAATCCATCTAACAGCTAAAGCGAAAGCTCTCTCTGGAGCAACCGGTCTGGGAACCTGATAGGTCGCTCCTCCCACCCTTTTTGGCCGAACCTCAACCAATGGTTTGGTGTTATTTAAAGCCGTTTCAAAAACTTCTAAGGGTTCTTTTTGGGTTTTAGTTTTTATAATATCAAAAGTGTTGTAAACAATTTTTCTGGCTATGGTTTTTTTACCTCGTTTCATCACCTGATTAATAAACTTAGCCACAGTAATGCTGTCGTAAACAGGATCGGGTGATATTTCGTGTTTTTCTTTTTTCTTCATAGAATATTATTTTTCCTTTTTGGTGCCGTACTTCGATCTTTCCTGTTTGCGTCCTTCTATTCCTCCGGTGTCCAATACTCCCCTGACTACGTGATATCTTACGCCGGGCAAATCTTTAACTCTTCCTCCCCGAATGAGAACTACTGAGTGTTCTTGTAAGTTGTGCCCTTCACCAGGGATGTAAGCTGTTACCTCCATTCCGTTAGTTAAACGAACTCTGGCTACTTTTCTTAAAGCTGAATTTGGTTTTTTAGGAGTAACAGTAAAAACCTTCAGGCACGCTCCTTTTTTAAGCGGAGCAAAATATCTAACTGGTCGATTCTTTAAAGGATTAAAACCAAAACGCAAGGCCGGCGTTTTATGACGCTTTTTAATTCTCTTTCTGCCCTTTTTAATTAGTTGTCTTATCGTCGGCACAATTTTTTAAGTTAACAGTTTTTCTTTAAAAGGTCAAGCCTGGAAAAGGGCTTCCTGCTATTAAATAATAAAGGAGGGAAGAAAGAAAAGGCAGGAACGTTATGGCTATAATAATGGCCAAAAAAATACTTAGGGGTGAAGCGGCTAAAATCTGAAGAATCCTTGACTGAGGAAAAAAATCCATTATTAATTTAGAACCGTCCAAAGGCGGGATAGGAATAAGATTAAACAAACCCAAGAAGATATTTACATAAACTATCCAGGTAAAAGCTATAACCAAAAAACCTCCTAAAGGAACAAAACGCAGTAATAGTCCAAAAATTAAAGCAATTAAAAAGTTGGCTCCGGGCCCGGCTATGGCTACTTTTGAAGAACCATATTTTTGGTCTCGAAGATTGTAAGGATTATAAGGAACAGGTTTGGCCCAACCAATAAAGCCTCCGAAGAAAAACAATAAAAAGAGGGGTATTATTACCGTCCCCATGGGATCAATGTGTTTTAGAGGATTTAAGGTTAAGCGCCCAGCGTATTTAGCGGTAGGATCCCCCATTTGAAAAGCAGCCCAGCCGTGAAAATATTCATGAAAAATAGCTGAGGTTACTACAATGATATATAAAAAAATTTTAAATTCCATACTCTGTAAGAAAATTTTGCAGTATTTTAATT
>CAYWKA010000002.1:0-17041 GCA_964459265.1 uncultured Candidatus Saccharibacteria bacterium | reverse complement strand
CTTACTTGTAAAAAATAAAATGTTTGTTATGATAATTATATTATGGCTAAGCAGTGTACCATTTGCGGAAAACAAGGAAGAATGGTTGGAAAGCGAGTAAAGCTTCGAGGAAAATATAATCCGACCACCAAAAAAAGAAAATACCCAAACTTACAATGGGTTAGATTACCATCAGGCAAAAGAGTTTTGGCTTGCACTAAGTGTATAAAGGCCTTGGCTAAAAGAAAATAGCTCACGGGGTGTAGTACAACGGTAGTATTTGCCCTTGGGGTGGGTAAGACCCGGGTTCAATTCCCGGCACCCCGACTAACAAAAAATCGCCCTGAGGGCGGTTTTTTGAGACCCGGTCTTTCCTCTAGAAAGTTCTTCTCCGGAAAAAATTCCAAGTGGGTATCGTAGTTCCCGCCCACGAGCGGGAAACATATCCGATTCCCATAAAGAGAGTTTGTCCCAGAATCTAACTAGAAGAACCGGGCCAATTTTATTTTCTCATTTGGTAACTGCCCTGTCAACTTTTATAAATGTAAAACTTCCACCAACTGTTTTATTAAAGAAAGCAAAATAGGCGGTGGCAACAAACTATAAGAATTAATTCCTTCATCATCTTTGACCTGCCAGGGTTTTTCAATCACTTTTACTCTTTTATTTTTTTTATCCCATTCGTAACTATATTCTGGAGTAATTTCATAATCGTCAACAAATTTCTCCGCCGCCTCCACGGGGACGGCATTTCTTAAAAGAATTTTGGGAATACCGTGAAGAGAAAGAGCTCTTTCCATTAATTTTTCATCCATCTCTAATCTTTCTTTTATCGGCTTTATCCCCAACTCATCTCCTTCTTTGGCTACCATCCTCGCTCCCGGCCCGCCTACCGGCGAGGCAGGACAACCTGTATTGTCGCAAATTAAATAAAATTCTTTTTTCTTTTCGTCGTAGCCAACTTCTTTGGTTGGGTGAAGTTTTAAATTACGGGGAGCTTGGCACTGGGGACAAATCCTGCGATATTTAATTCTTTCATCAATCACCGATTCCGGTAAATCAATCAAAATAAAAATATCGGGGTCTTCCCGGTAGCCGACCAGGTCACGAAAAAATAAAGAATAGGATATTTGGTCCATTCCCCTGGGAAAACCGTCAATGAAAAGAGCTTTTTTCTCTCTTTTGGCTATTTCTCTCTTGACCAAAGCTAATATTAGCTCGGTGGGTAAAAGGGTTTGGGTGTTTCTCTTTTCCAAAGTAGTAATTACTTCTGGCAAAGAAATCCATCCCCGGTATTCTTTTTCTAAAAATTTTAGTAGTTCTTTTTTTCTTTTCTCGTCAGCTAATTCTTCGTCTACCCCTCTAATCATATCGCCAATTGAAAAATGCTCCACTCTGTCTGGAGCAACGATTTCAGCAAACATTTTAGAATAAGTACCCTTGCCCGAATTCTTTTTACCTAAAAGATAAGCAATAAAACTGTTCTCTTTTAAATATTCTCTCAGCTTTTTAATTTCCAAATCGGCCTTAGCTTCAAAATAGGCGTGACGTCCTTCAGGGCTCAACAAATCAAACTTCTGATTTACTTCTTTTATTTTAGATTTAAAGATTGGGAATCGCATATTATTTTAATATCATCCTGCTGGTCGGTTCTCAAAATGAGAATACCATATTTTTCTAAAGTTTCCAAGGTTTCAGGATGAGGATGGCCGTAGGGATTATTTTTGCCGCATTGAATTACGGCAATCTCAGGCGATACCTGATAGACAAATTCGTCATCTGTTGAAGTTTTACTGCCGTGATGACCAACCTTCAAAACATCCGAATCGAGGTCTAAAAGAGAATTAAAACTCCTATCTATTAATTTTCTTTCTACCGATTTGTAAGCATCGCCGGTAAATAAAAAAGAATTCTCTCCGAAAACCAATCTGGCAATAATTGAAGTATTATTTATATTATTTACTTTCTGGCCTGCCAAACTCTCAAAAGGATGCAAGATCTCAATTGATGGATTTTGGAAATCAATCAATTGGCCAGCTTGGGCAATTTTTATTTCAGCTCCTTCTTCCTCTTCTTCCTGAATTAATCTCTGCCATTCTTCAAATTCAGCGGTATCTCTCTGAATGCCGGTCCATAAAATATTTTCTACTTGATATCTTTTTAAAACTTCTAAAAGACCTGACAGATGATCGTGTTCTGGATGAGTTAAAATGATTAAATCCAAAGTATTGTCCCCAAAAGGCAACTCTTTATCAAGTTTTTCCAAAATGGCAGAGTCAGGACCGCCATCAATTAAAATCTGATGTTTCTGTGGAGTTTCAATAAAAATTGCATCTCCTTGCCCCACATCAAAAAAGGTGACTTCAAGCAATTGCGGCTGGCTTAAATCATAAACCGCAATCCACACAAGAATGTTCAAGCTAAAAAGAATAAATAGAATGGCAAAGACAGAACTTCTTTTCTCCATTTTAATTCATTCTACCAAAAAAAATGTCTGCTTGGCGATAAAATAAAAATCTATCCTCTAGTTTTTTAGGATAGACTCTTTTATTAGTTAAATATTAACTCAATAAATCAAGCTCTAGAAACATCTCCAGGGTTGGGATAGGAATTTTCATAATATCGGAAGGGTATGAATCATAACCTGGTGAACACGGAAGCCATTCTCCTTTCACTGTAAGGTATTCGTTGATAAGAGGCCCTCCTTCCTTCGGTCTTTTGAACCTGGTGACAATTAAATATCCTTTTTTAGGTGTCTCTCTGCTGATATGGACTATCCAGCCATCTATTTGTTCAATCTGAATATCTAAAGGTGAGACAATAAGTCTCTTGATTGCTGGGTCTTGGATTTCTTCCATACACACGAAGAAATCATGGTTCTCGCTACTAATAACCGCTTTCTCAGGGTCAACTTCTATCCTTCCACCAAAAGGTCCAGTTGCTATTGTTGCTTTCAATTCTTCACCTCCTTCTTCAATCCTTCTTCAATTTTAAATGAAGCTATTTGTCTCTCGCTTTTTATACTATGACAATGGATAAAAAAAGTCAAGCCATCTGATGGTAAACTATAATCTTACTCCTCTCTCAAACTTCACAAAACAGTCCAAATTCTGAACAGGCCCTTAAGTTTTTAAAAAATAAACCGATTTAAATTCCTAAAACAAACCCCATGAGATATGAAATTATCTCATGGGGTTAAAGACTTCCGGAAGTCCTCAATCTAGGCCTTACCCATAATTCGGAACATCTTAGTGCCACATTTGGGGCAAGTTCCGGTCATTGCCCTTCTCTTTACTCCACCTTTTCCTTTCATTGCCACTTCCTTAGCATTCTGTATTTCTTGTTTCTTTTTACATTTTACACAATAACCTTCCATAGTATTTAAAAAGTTAAATTTTCCAAAACCGACCTTTTTCCACAACTTAATTTAGCTTAATTTAAGCATAACTTTAAGTCAAGCCCTATTTCCTCCAGAATAAACCGCAGAGGCAGTGGCCCTGTTTTTTAATTTCTTCTTGATGCCAAACACAAGGGCAAATTTTTGGCTTATCTTCTTCTAAATCCCCGGTTACTCGACGACAAGGACAATATTTAGCTCCGTATTTTTTCTCATTTTCTAAAAGCCCTTGAGCTAATCTCTCTACCACTTCCCTATTGGGGTTTAACTTAAAGCCATTTTTCTCGGCATATTCTTGATAACCTTTAATTACTTCTTCAATCACCCGAGCGTCAGCGAAGGGTGGAGATGAACGTAGTTCATCGACCTTTCCTTTATCTTCTTTATTGCCCGTATCCTCTAACATTTTATTTAATAACTCTCTGACTATTGGCTCCGGCCTCACTCCCACAAATCCGCTTACTGGTTTTTCTCCACTGAAAAGAACCACAGTAGGGATTATATTAATGCCAATCTTTTGAGCGGCGGCGGGGGCAAATTCTAAATTAGCTTTGGCAAAGATAATTTTATCTTCAAATTCTTCGGCTACTTTCTCTAAAATTGGAGCAAGTACAAAACAGGGCTGACACCACGGAGCCCAAAAGTCAACTAAAATCGGCTTTTCAGCCTTTTTTAGTTCTTCCTCAAAATTTTGATCAGTTAATTCTAAAGCCATTTTATTTTTCAGTTTTCTCTATCGCTCCGATCGGGCAAACACTTTCTCCTCCACATTCTTCTAATTTTTTAGAATCAACAACTTTAGCCTTGCCATCTTCTTCTATTTCGGTTCCGCCGGGACAGGTTTGGACGCAAACCTGGCAGCCAATACATTTTTCTTTATTCACTTTGTACTTCATATAGCAAGATTTTAATTTATTAAAATTGAAGCTGGAGATGAAGTTTTAGCTTCATCGACTTTTAATCAAAGATTAGTTTAACCTTGGTTGTTTCAGCTATCTCTGTAGTTATTGCCCTTAAATAACCTTTGCTTAAATTATGAATATTGTTTTCGCCACAAGCAGCAGCTATCATTTTTATTTCTTCAGTAGAATTTTTTATAAAAGAAGCTGCTCTCTGAGAAGCTTCTTCAATATTTAAATTCTTCCTCAATACTGGTTCTTGAGTAGCAATTCCTTTTGGACACTTTCCAAGATAACATAATCCGCAACGAGTGCAACCCATAGCTATCAACAAAGAAGTACCCACAAATACAGCATCAGCTCCCAAAGCCAGACATTTGGCAAAATCACCTCCGGTGTTTAATCCACCGCCAATCCATAATTCCTGTTTGGCTCCTAATTTATCTAAAACCTCTCTGGCTTTAACTAAAGCAGCCAAAGTAGGAAGGCCAATCTCATCCAGCATTACTTCGGGAGCTGCTCCGGTACCTCCTTCCAAGCCATCAATGGCAACTATATCAGGATTAGCTTTTATTGCCAATTTTATGTCGTTTTCAATATCGCCAGCCGCCAATTTAATAATAATTGGTACTCCTTCAGTTAATTCTTTCAACCATTCCACTTTCTTTCTTAAGTCATCAATGTTCCGAATGTCGGGATGACAAACCGGTGAATGAATGCCTTGACCAACCGGCACATTTCTAACCTTAGCTATCTCTTCCGTTACTTTTTCCCCGGGAAGATATCCACCAGCTCCCGGTTTTGCTCCCTGGCCGATTTTAATTTCAACAGCATCAGCTTTTTTCAAAATTTCTTCTGTTATTCCGAATCGGCCGGTAGAATACTGAATGATTAACTTTTTAGAAAATTCTCTTTCTTCCGGCAGCACTCCTCCTTCACCACTGTTCTCTATAGTTCCCACCAAAGCAGAGGCCTTAGCTAAAGCGATCTTTGCCTCTTTACTTAAAGCCCCAAAAGACATCGCCCCGATTAATATCGGAGTGTCTAGCTCAATCGGTTTCTTACTATTTTTTCCAATAACTGTTTTAGCTGAAATTTCTTCCCGATAATAATCTACCGGCTTTTTATTTAATTGGGCCGGAATAAAAATCAAATCTTCAAAACTAATTTTTCCCCATTTATTAGAACGCCTACTAGCTGTGGGTACTTTTTTTGTTCTGTCTTGAATTTTTTTAACCCAATCCTGGCTCATACTTTTTACCCCGCATATCAACTTCGACTCTACTTTGTAGATTGAGCGCCGAAGGCGCCTGTCGAAGTTGTATTACGGAATTTTAATTTTAATTGCCTTTCCTTTAATCAGAGCTTCACTAATTTTTTTTCTGGCTAAAGTTAGAGTTCGCCCCAGAGTACTTTGAGAAATCCCCATCTTTTTTGCTGCTACTTTCTGGTCTAAATTTTTTAAATCGCAAAGTCGCAAAGCTTCCAACTCATCTAGATCTAAATTCACCTCTTCTAACATAGAAAGGGGCACTGCTCTGGGTTTAAAGTAAACCACATCGGGGTCAAAAATAATTTTTCGTGGCTTTAATGGTCTGACCATAAATTTTTTTAATCTCTTTTTTAGCTTTTAAATTGGTTTCCAAAATTGGAGTTAAATTTGAAATAGCTTTAAAGATATTTTTATCATAAGATATTTTACCTAAAAACTTGGTTTTGGTAAAATTTTCAATTTTTTTGCTTAATTTTGAATTAATATCCCACTTATTAATTACTGCGCCCCAGGGGATTTTAAAATAATTTACAACTTCCAAAACTCTTTTTAAATCAGAAAATCCAGAAGGAGTGGGCTCGGTCACTAAAACCACAAAATTGGCACCACGTAGGGCAGCAGTTACCGGACAGCCAGTTCCCGGAGCTGAATCAACAAGCATTAAATTATAATCAAATTTCTCTGCTTCAACTTTTATTTCATCTACCACCTTGCCTGAACCGGTTTCCCCCGGATAAAGCTGGCCCGAAACTAAAGGAAAACTGTATTTGGTGTTTTTAATTTTAATTTCTCCGTTCTGAACCGGCTTCAGCTTTATTGCTTTCTTTGGGCAAATCGCTTCACAGGCTCCGCATCCCTCGCATAAAAATGGGTTTACTTTTGGTTTGCCTTTTACCATTTTAATCGCACTGAAATTACATTTTTTAGCGCAGAGCCCGCAGCCATCGCATTTTTGGTAATTGATCTCCGGCCTGGCCGAAGCCACCACCGGAATAGTTTTATCCCATTTTCTAATTCCTCCCAGCCAAATTCCTAAATTTGGCGCATCGGCATCGCAATCTACGGCCACAATTTTCTGGCTTCTGCCAAAAAGCATAGCTAAAGCTGAAGTCAACATTGACTTCCCCACTCCGCCTTTTCCCGAAGCTACTACTAATTTTGTTTTTTTATTTTTCATAAATTAAAATCTAATAGTTTCCCTTCAGAATAGGCCTCGACTAATTTTCGGGAATAAGGAATTTCCTTTTCAATTTTGGTTTTATATTTTTTGATAATGGGAAAGATTTTTCTTTTGTCCCCTAAATCAGCTTGGTTTAAAATTACTTTGGCTGGCACTTTTAATTTCCGACATAAATCTAAAATTAAATTCAAATCAGCAGCCCCCATAGGCGTAGGTTCGGTAACGCAAAAAGCTGTGTCACAATCTATTAAAGCCGACACCACCGGGCAATGAATGCCAGGGGCAGTATCAAATAAAATATAATCTGCCTTATTTTTTTTAGCAAAATCTAAAGCAAATTCTTTAACCTTAGTTACTACCGGTCCAGTTTCCTCCAATCCAGCTTTAGTTAATCCGGTTACTAACCAAAAATTATTTTTTATTTTGTTAACAAAAATCTTTCCCGTCTCTTCTTTTTTGGGCTTTATCGCTCCGTAAGGGCAAACAATCCAGCAGGCACCACAAGCCGAACATAAATCTTTGATGAATACCGGATATTTTCCCGGAGCTTGGAAAATAGCATTTGAGCGGCAAGTTTTGGCACATAAACCGCATTTTTTACATTTCTTTTTTATTAACTTTGGAAATTGGGCATAAATCCTCTCTGTTGGTTTTTTTATTTTTTGACCTAATAATAAATAATCATTTGGACACTCTACATCGCAATCTACCAGAAAAACTTTTTTCCTTTCTTTAACTAACTGATTGGCAAACAAAATGGCCACCGTTGACTTGCCGGTACCACCTTTCCCGCCAGTTATAGCATTTTTTTTCAATTGATCATTGCCCATTTTTTATTTTTCTCTGGTTGGTTCTCCTAAAAGTTTAAGTTTTTCTTTTAAAAATTTCTCTAAAAGCTCTTTTATATCTCCATTTACACCTTGATAAATATCTACTACATTATCCCGCAGGACATGAAGAGAAATCGGTCCCATTTCTTTGGTAATAATTGAATCAATTTTTTCTTTTAATACGAATTTAGAGGCCTCTAGTCCGGCCCTTATTTTCTGTTCTAAAAAGGGATTATCTTTAAAATAAAAATTTTTAACTTCGCCTTTCTTTAATTCAATAAACATAAATTTTTTAGCCCGGCCGAAGTAAGCTGAGATCTTAGAATCCAGTCCTTCTTCTTTCTCTACCGGAATACATAATTTTCGGCTCTCTACTGCCTCTGGAGCTACTCCCACCATTAAAGAATCCACCGACTTTACTTTTTTCTTTATTTCCTTTTCAATATTATCCGAAATTTCTTTGGCCCGATTAATACTCACACTTCTCCCTAATTTTACTCCTACTTCTCCAAAAACAAAGGGACCAGCCTTCCTTAATTTCAAATTCTCAAATCCTCTTACTCCGGAAATGCTTCCTAAAACTTTTTTTACCTTTTCTTCTATTTCTTTACTGGGAGAAACGTCAATCAAAGCAAAAATAGAATCTTTACCGGACTCAATTCCTATCTTAAAAATAAAAAGAGAAATCAAAATCCCCATAATTCCCTCCAAATACATAATTTTAAACAAAGCAGCAAATAAACCTATCAAAACCAAGCTTGAAGAAAACAAATGCATCCTGGATTCTTTTCCGTCTGCGGTTAAACTTTGAGAATTAATCTGCTTTCCCACTTTCATTTCATAAGTTCCAATAGAAAACATTACTATCGCATCCAACACGGCCACTCCTATTGCTATTAAGGGAATATTTAATTCTCCTACAATAAAAATTTTACCAATACTTTCTTTAATTATTTCGAAGCCAGCAAACAAAATTAAGCCCGAAATAATTAATGCAGTAATATTTTCAACTTTATAAAAACCGTATGGAAATTTTTCTGTAGGGCTCTTTTGGGCAATTTTCAAACCAAACCAAGCAAAAAAAGTAGAAAATGAGTCAGCGGCGCTGTGGATAGCATCTGCCAATAAAACAACACTTCCTGAAATAAAACCAACTATAGCTTTAGCTATGGCAAAAAAGATGGTGGTAAAACCTGCTATCAATGCTGCTTTTTGACCTTTTTTAAAAATATCTGTCATATTTATCTTCCTCTTCTTCGTTTCCTTGCTCTCCCGGGCCCGGGACCCAAACCACCTCTCCCAGCAGGAGGGCCAAAAAGTCCGGGACCAGTAGGAACTTTTATTTCTTTTAGTTCCCCTTGGTTGTATTTGTCCAAAGCCTGTTTACAGCTTAAATTAAAAACTCCGGGATAAATTTTAATTCCCGACATTTGCAAAACTGAAAAAGCATTGGGCCCAAAATTTCCGCAAATTACAGCTTTAGCTCCTTCTGAAGCAGCAATTTGAGCCGCCCCCACCCCAGCTCCTCGGCCGACCTGACCTGCTAAATTCGGTATAGCTTTAAACTCTTCAGTTTTTGAATCGACAATCAAAAAATAAGGACATCGACCGAAAACCGGTGAAACTTGAGAATCTAAATTCGGGCCAGTAGCACAAATACAAACTTTCATAAGTAATAAGTAAAATTTAGCGCCTCCTGGTCATTTGAGTACCGCATTTAGGACAACGATGTTCATAACAAGGAATCCCTCTTTGGTGAGGAGTTCTAGCGCCGCAACTGGGGCAGACGCACTCGCCGTCTGGCCCTAAACCAAAACCACCAGGTTGGCGACCACGGCCACCTCTACCTAAACCTTGACCTCCTCCTGGTCTTTGACGAAGTTCTCTTCCGTTAGACATATTATTTCTTGGTTTTCTTAGTTTCTAATTCTTTTATTCTTTCTTCAATTGCTTTCATTTCTTCCCTTAAAGCTTTCAAGTCTTCGTTCAGCATCTCTTTTTCTTCTTTGGGAGTAGGAGGCTCTGGCGGGTAAGGATAAGTTGGGTCATAGGGATAATTCCCCCAATCAGGCCATCCCCAGCTTCTTCCCCATCCTCTACCAAAACCTCTTCCATAACCTCGACCAAAACCTCTTCCATAACCTCGACCCCAGCCATATCCGTAAGGCTTCATATAACCGGGATAAGGATAACCTGAACAATAGCCCATTCCTCTTCCAGTTCTTGGGCCTTGTCCTCGGGGACCTGTTTTGTCTCCAAATGGCATAGTAGTTCAAATTTCTAATTTTTAATTTCTAATTTACGACCTTTTTATCTTCTATTTTGAGTATATAGTCATAACTATCTCCTGTCAACCCCTTCTATCTCTTTCTCAAAACTATTGAGGCTAAAAAGAAGAGAGTGGCGGTTAAAATAATTAGAGGACCAGCTGGTAGATTTAAAAATTTAGAAAGTAAAATCCCTAAAACCGAACTTATCGCTCCAAAAAATAACCCAAAAAGAGAAAATTGAAAAAAATTTTTACTCAAATTTCTACTAGTAGCTGCCGGAATAGCCACTAAAGCTGCAGTTAAAAGACCGCCAACCACTTTTACTCCTAAAGCAACAACTACGGCAATAGCTCCTAAAAACAGAAGGTTATATTTTTTCACCTCAATTCTCTCGGACTTCGCTAAGTCCTCAGATATATTAATCAAGATTATTTTAGAATAAATTTTTTTGATTATTAAAAAGAGAAAAAGACACAAAAAACTCACCAAAAACGTATCTGCAAAGCCAACTTTAGTAATATCGCCAACCAAAGCGGTTTCTGCCTGCTCAATGGGTAAAAATAAAAAAGCGATGGCAACACCTGAAGCAAAAACAACAGCGGTTAGGGCTTCCATCGGTAGTTTTGTTCTCATTCCAAAAAGCCAAATTAAAATAATTCCTAAAATAACAAAGGGAAAAGCTCCTAGAGAAACATCAAAGCCATAGAGTAAAGCTAAAGCGATTCCGGGTAAGGTTAAGTGGCCAAGAGGACCGGCGACCAAAGCCATTCTTTTTGAGAGCATCAAAGTCCCTAAATATCCGGCTGCACCTCCAATAAAAATTCCGGTTATCAAACTCAATAAAAAATGTCCCATAATTTTTAATGTTTATGATGCTTGTAGAATTTTACTTCTTCACCATAGAGTTTGTGTAAAATTTCTAGAGTCAAAACTTCTTTGGGAACACCTTGGCAGATTGGGCATTTGTTTAGACAAATCACAAAATTAGAAAATTTAAAAACAACACTTAAATCGTGGGTAACTAGTAAAATAGTTAAGTTTCTTTTTTCTTTCAATTTGGCTAATAAAGTGTAGATGGTTTCCTCTCCTCCAATATCGATCCCAGTAGTTGGCTCGTCAAAAAGCAGAACATCGGGGTTTTTAATTAAAGCCCAGGCAACTAATATTCTCTGAAATTGCCCGGAAGATAACTCTCCTATCCCGCGCTTTTGAAAAAGAGCGGGATTCTCTTCAAATCCTACTGAATCTAAAATTTCTTTTATTTCTTCCTTTGAAGCTTCTTTCAGTTTAAAGAATTCCTCAACGCTCATCGGAATATCTTTTATAAATGGCAATCTTTGAGGAACATAGCCAATTTTAATTTCTTTTTCCCACTTAATTTCCCCTTCATATGGCAAAACTCCTAATAGAGTTTTCAATAGAACCGTTTTCCCCGCCCCGTTCGGTCCTAAAACTGTTAAAACGTTTCCTCTTTTCACTTTAAAACTTAGATTTTCAATTATCTTTTCATTGTTCAAAACTACATTCAAATTTTTAACTTTTAAGATTGTATTCGATTCCTTATTCATTCATTAAGTATATCAAATTCTTCTATATAAAAAAGCCGGGGATTATCCTCGGTTCTTCTTCTATAACCGGTCTTTATTCAAATGTTAGCGTTTAAGATATCTTCGTAGGACCTGTCAATAAAGTTGGGTAGCATTTCTTCAATGCGGTCTATTCCCAATCCTCCTTTTGGATTTCTTCCTTCAATGAAAGCATGGGTACCATTTTTAAAGATGAGCTCTATTTTATCGTTTAAAGTGTGGAAATCTTCAAGAAGACATTTTTCTGGTTCAACTTTTTCCCAGGGTTCAAAATAATCAAAAGGTGTTTTGGTATACTTCAAGTTTTTACTTTCTCTGATTTTCATGGTTTTCCCCACTTTCCCTTGGGCCAAATTGACATCTGGGGAAAGGGAATTTCAATACCTTCCTTGTCAAAAGCGATTTTTAATCTTCTCCTAAACTCTTTTAGGGTATCCCATTGTTTTAAAGGTTTGGTTTCACCTAAAACCTTAATAATTATTCCTGAATCAGCAAAACTGTCCGGCCCCGGTCCTAAAACTTGGATTGGCTTTATAATATATTCTTTCCAGGGACTCTCCTTGGTCATCTCTTTGCCAACTTTATTGATTAAGGCCATCACTTTATCTAAATCTTCTTTGTAGGCGACTGAAATATCCATATGGGCCCGGGAATAATCTTTGGTCAGGTTGGCTGCCATCTTAAAGGAACCGTTAGGTATATGATAAACTTTACCGTCCAGGTCTCTTAAAATGGTCTTTCTTAAAGTAATATCCTCCACTCCCCCACAAATATCATCCAAACAAGCTACATCTCCCACTCGATATTGGTCTTCCAAAATGATAAAGAGGCCGGCTAAAAAATCTCTTATCATATATTGAGCGCCAAATCCCAAAGCTACTCCTAAAATTCCAGCTCCCGCCAAGATTGGCCCCACATCTAACCCCAACTCAGGCAATATCATCATTATTGCTACCAACCAGACAATAACGTTTAAAGCTCCGCTAAAAATTCCAATTAAAGTTTTTTCTCTTTTTTCTTCTGCCTCATGGTCTATGTGTTTTATAGCTTTTCCTATCGTTCTACCAATAAATTTTTTTCCTACTTTATTGATTATAAAAGCCGCGAACAAAATCGCGGCAATTTTTATGCCATGACCAATTAACCAATTGATGATTACTTCTAACATTGAGATAAATCGGAGATTTATCAACCTCTTTTTTTAGTCTAAACTAAAAATCTAAGTCAAGCAACCTTAGTCCTATTCAGTTAGTTCTTCAACTTCTTTCTTGCCCTCTGCCAATTCTTTCATTTGTTCTGGATCCTCTTTGAGTAAAAGAGTTTCAAATTCACCGACATGGGTCTTTTCCTCTTTAGCAATATCCAAGAGAACTTTTTTAATTAACTCATTTTCAGTCATGGCTGCCAACTGCTCATATAAACTTACTGCATCCAGTTCAGCTATCATCCCTATTCTTAAAATTTCTTTGTCCAAATCTTCTTTTTTTACTTTTTGAAGTGAAATTGGTATTTGTGATAACATATTTTTAATTATTTATTTTATAATTTCGGCCTTGATGTTTTAATTCTAACAAAAAATCGCCCGCCAGGCGATTTTTTGTCTATCCAGAAAAACTACTGCTCTTTCTTTTTCTCTTCATCATATTTTCGCCAGGCTGCCGAAACTGAAGGCTCAACATTGTCCAACTCGCTTAAGATTTTATCTTTAATTTCCGAAGTAGCAATTTCTTCTTTTTGGGCGGCTAACTGTAAAGCAACAGTTGAAACTTGCTCTACCACTTCATTAACTTTGTCTTCAGCTAAACCCGCTTGCTGAGCTGCCATTTTTATTGAGTTTTTGATTTTTTCTAAGTCAAAGGATTGTTTTGTCCCGTCTTTTTTAATTACGACAGTAGCCATATTTTTAAAAATTTATTTTTTTATTTTGAGTTATTACCGACCTTTTTTTACTTTTTTTCTAAAATAAGTTTAACTACTTTAGATAATCTGGCAATCAAGAAAATGGCCCCAACTTCTAATGTAATTTCCGTCACTTCCTTTAAAGATTCCATCCTTGCTCCTTCTGTAGAACAGCTAAAATAATCTTTAGTTAAAAAATTAACCAGATATAAAATAAGAGCTAAAGCAATCCAAGAATAAAGAAACCACTCCCCCTGCCTCTCTACTTTTTTCTCCTCCAGCCATCTCAACATTTCTTTATGTACAGAATAAATGAATAAAATTCCGATATACAAAAAACCTATTCGGGAAGGAAGAAAAGTGCCGCGAGTAAAAAATTCTGTTATCACCATCGCCATAGCCATTAAGGTAATGGCAGCGCAGATTCGAAAAAGCTGTTTATTTATAGAAAACTCTATTTCTCTAATTTTGGTTAATTTTTCTTCAGGTATTCCAGGCATATTATTATTTTAGCACAGAAAGTCTTTTTTGTCAAGGTTACTCTGCTAAATAAGGAATCGTTCCCACGTAGCCGTTAAGAGCGTGGCAGACAGAATCAGTCCGCACATATTTGTTATTGTAATCCCAGAAAATTCCACCAATGGCCTGTTGGGGATTGGGGAGCGCACTGCTGTTCTCTTCAGAATAAGTAAATTGCATCAACCACTGGATTACACCGATTACTGCTGCCTTATAATTTTGACATCCTGCCATTTCCTCGTTTTGACAAAAACGATACATTTCCATCATTACTTCTGCCAGCCAGCCATTGCCGCTGGTAGAAAAAGCTAAGGTCCATCTGCCCCGATAAAGAGGGTCGGTAGTTTCTGTTATTTGTCTTTTTACTAATTCCCGGCTGCACTTAAAAATAATTTCTTTATATTTCTCTTCAGGGCTTACTTTGTAAAAATCCAGGAGCGCCATCACCACCCAAGCGCTGGAAATGGGATTGGGTGAACGATATTCATCTCCCAGAAAACAACCTTCTTCTTCCACTCTTTTTTCAAAATGCCCAGCTATTTTTAGGGCCGAATTATAATATTTCTCTTCCTGGGTAATGTTGTAAAGCCGAGAAAGAGCCGCCAGCACCTGTCCGTTGTAAAGCAATGACTCTTTTGTCCCATAATACCATTCATCATCTCCATATCTTTGGTAGGGCTTCATCACCCCGTCTTCTTTCTGCATGGTTAGCAACCAATCCCCGGCTAACCTGACCGATGCCAAATATTTTTCTTCTTGAACTTTTTTATATAAATCCAGCAAAGTAAAAATGCTTAAAGCAGCTGTCCCTACCACAAACTTCTCTTCTTTTTCTTCAGGAGACAGATAAAGAGAATAGTGGAAAGCACCATAACCCTTGCTTTCTTTATTTTTATTCTGCATAAAAAGTAAAAAATCTCCCCATTCTGGAATTTTTTCTAAAATTCTCTCGTCGCCGTCAAAATCGTAAATCTTCAAAAGAGTATAAATAATTGAAGCAGAATAAACTGTATGTAATCTTTCCTCAAAACTATCTTCCAGGGTATAGTAATACTTATGGAAGCCGTGCTTCTCTTCGTCTTCCATGCGCAGTAAAAATTGCTTTCCCTGTTCAATTTTTTCCTCAAGTAAATTATTTTCCTCTGCGGTTTTATCTTCGGGCTCCTCTGATTCACCGGCTTTAAGCAAACTTACGGCAGTTGGCAACTCCTCTATCTTTTCTGAAAGCCAAAAAGTCCCGCCCCCAACTATGGCCGCCAAAATAAAAACAATTAAAAGATACTGCCAATTCACATTCATGTTTAAATGATAACTCCCAGAAGACAAAGCAAACCAAAAATTAAAGCAAATTTGAAAAAGTTTATTTTATTAGCGAGAGTTATTAAAAAATGCAAACTTAAAAAACCGACCAAAAAACTGAAAATTAAAGCTGGCCAAGTTTGAAAAGCCAAAATTGGATTTTCTAAAAAAAGATAGCTGCTGGAAGCTAACACGGCAGGCGCTGACATCATATAAGAAAGTTTTAATATTTCGGCCGGATCGGATTTTCCCAGGGCCAAGCTAAAAATGGTGGCTCCCGACCGGGAAAGGCCGGGAATAACTGCCAGCCCTTGAAAAAATCCAGTCAGAGCCGCTAACTTATCAAAGCTTATTCCCAGTTTCTTTTTCTTTTTTTGGAAATAAGCTGTCATCAGCAACCCCAGCCCCATTATTACCAAAAGCGTATCCCCCACTGCTACATTCCGGACTAATTTATAAAAAGGGTAACCAATTACCAAAGAGAAAACAGTAGCAATTATTAAAAACCGAAGTAATTTTTTATTCTTCAAAGTCATCACTTCTTTCCAGTCCCGTCTAAAATAAACCAAAACTGCCAAAAGCGTTCCTAAGTGTAAAAATAAAGCCAGGTCAATCGGACGCCATTCACTCACCGCCCCATTTAAAAACTGGCTTATCAAAGCCACTACTCCTTCACTGGAGACGGGAATCCACTCAAAAATTCCCTGAACCGCTCCTAAAATAAAATAATCAAGCATTAATTATTCTTTTTTTCTTTTCTTTAACAAACAAAACTATACTACCCAATACTCCTACCAAGAAACCTGCCGGGCAAACCAAAACTGCCACGAAAAAGAACAGTATATGAAGTGCTTCAAAAATATAAGGCAAGACAGCAATCTCTTTAGTAACTTCCGCTGCCGCATAAAGAAAGTTATGCAGAACCACACTGACAAAAAATCCAATAAAAGAAGCTCCTGTTAATATTAAAAATTTCTTCAACATTATCTTATTTTACCAAGAAACCCCGCTAGTAGAAAGTTTTGCTTTCACTAAGGGACTAGGTCGCCTAACTGGCAACGAAGTTCAAAATAAAAGCCTCACTTAGGAAAAGGAGGCATAAATTGCTCTATGGTGTGCTATAGTGCGAGACTCTTTGGAAAGCCGAGAAGCAACCTAAACCTCATCGGAAAAGGAGTTGAGCCTCCAGGAAAGTGCCTCAACTTCCCGTTAGAGTCTCGCACTTTAATATAGCAGATTAGCTGAATTCGTCAACGGAAAATCTGCGAAGCGGATTTTTGCCCGTCCTGGCTGATGTTAGAATCTACTATTCAAGCGTTTCCTCAAATTTCTTATAAGGCGAGCCAGGTTGAACTTGCATTAATTCAATTTTATTACCTTCTGGGTCAGATAAATAACAAGCTAAATTATTATCCCGGAGAGAAAGTATTTCTGAATCAAAAACCACATCTTTCGCCTCAAGATCTTCTTTTGTTTTCTTTAAATCATCCACTATAAAACAAACATGGCGAACCCCTAAATTCTCTTTGTCATCTCGGACAAAAGGTTTTTGACCGCCTAAACATAATTCCAAGTATTGCCCATTTGAAATATGAAGATAAATAATTCTAACCGAACCGTCGTCATTGAAAATTCTAAAAGCTTCTTGTAAACCAAGCTTCTTACAGTAAAAATTAAACATCTGAGATAAATCTTTAATTCTAATAGCAACGTGTCCAAATTTCATACCCTCATTCTACCAAAAAACCGCCTTCTTGAGAAAGCGGCCGAAATCGGCTCCCCCTACTGGACGATATTAGAACCTGTTTGGGTTCTTTGTTTTATAATTAAATAACCACCAAAAAGAATTAACCCCCCACCTAAAAATGTAATTAATGAAAATGTTTCTCCTATAAATAATATTCCCCACA
>CAYWKA010000001.1:94472-98601 GCA_964459265.1 uncultured Candidatus Saccharibacteria bacterium | reverse complement strand
GATTTAAAAAGATTAGAAAAAACCATCTTTTTGGCTAGAGAGCAAAGCCCGGAAAACTTTGAAAAACTCTTAGCCCTAAAAGGGATCGGCCCCAAAACAATTAGAGCTTTATCTTTAGTGGCAGAAATAATTTATGGGGCTAAACCATCTTATCAAGATCCAGCCAGATATTCATTTGCTCATGGCGGAAAAGACGCCACTCCCTATCCGGTTGATCGGGAGACCTTAGACCAGACCATAGCTTTATTAGAAAAAGGTATCCAAAGGAGCAAGATTTCAATTTCAGAAAAGATTAAAGCTCAAAGGAGATTAAAAAATTCAATATGAAAAAGTATTCTTCAAAGCAAGCTAAAAAAGGAAAATTAGCTTATAGAACGCCAAGCCGATTTATTTACCAAAAATGCCAAAAGATAACGAAACAGAAAAGCAGGAGAAAATAACCCCAGCCTTGATTAAAAATTCTCGGCAAGTTTTTATTATCGAGATTTTTTTATTTATTTTAACTTTAGGGTTAGGAATCGCAGCCGCTTTTAGAATAAACCAAATTTTAGCAGTTCAAAAAATTACCCTGCCTCAAGTTTCTTCTCCGGAATTTATTATTTATTTTATTTTAGGCACCCTCTTTCTTTTTCTTATTTCTCACTTTTTAAAACTTAAAAAAGAAAAATCAACAATATTCAGGTTAATTTTTATTTTCGTTGTTTTTTTTGGCGGTTCTTTATTCTTGCAAATTTGGATTTCAGATATTTTAGCCCTCGTCCTAATGGGTTTTTTAGTTTTGTGGTGGGTAAAGAAACCTTCGGTTTTAATTCAGGATATTTGCATGATTTTAGCCATAGCTGGAGTGGGAAGTTCTTTGGGGGTTACTTTTACTCCTTTGGCAGTCGTTTTTCTCTTAATTATTTTTTCTATTTATGATTTCATCGCCGTTTATAAAACCAAGCATATGGTCAAAATGGCCAAAGAAATGATTGAAAACAAAGCTATTTTAGCTTTAGTTATCCCCCAAACTCTTTATGGTTTTAAAGAGAACTTGGGGGAAATTAAACTTGGCGGCCAATTTTTAATTCTAGGCGGAGGGGACGTTATTTTTCCTTTACTTCTCAGTGCTTCTTTAATTCCTCAAGGAGTCATCAATTCTTTTATTGTCGCAATTTTTGCCGTAGTGGGTCTTTCAGTTAGTTTTTACATCTTTAGTAGCCAGAAATTTCGTCAAGCAATTCCCGCCTTACCACCGATTGCTTTATTTTCAATTATCGGTTTTTTAATTACTCTCATTATTTGATATACTAAAAGAATATGTTAGATAAAAAACAAAAATATCTTCAGATTGCCTTAAACAGTACGTTAAATGAAGCTCATAGTATAATAAGCCAGATTCCCTTAGATAAAAGAATTATTATTGAGGCCGGGACTCCTCTAATAAAAGCTTTTGGAGTAAAAGGGATTAGAGCGATAAGAGCTTGGTGGGAAGGAAGAATTTTTGGTTCTCCTCCCGGCGTTCCCGCTTCACCAGCTTTTAGCTCGATGAGATTAGTCGGGTTGTTGGCAAAAAAATTAGACAAAAGAATAAAAAAAAGTAGAGAAGAAAAAAATACAGAAAGCACTTTCAACCCTTATATTGTTGCCGATCTAAAATGTATGGATCGAGGAACAAGAGAGGTTGAGATTGCCCGGGAGGGGGGAGCCAATGCAGCTGTAGCTCTCGGGCATGCTCCAGTCGAAACATTAGATGCTTTTATCGAAAATTGTGAAAAAGCAGGCTTAGATTCAATGATAGATATGATGAATTTTGAATTTCCTTTAAATGTCCTCCGCCAATTAAAAAAACCTCCCCAAGTTGTAATTTTACACCGAGGAGTAGATGAAGAAGCTTTTAATCCAGAAAAAGAAATTCCTTTTCATGAGATTCAAAGAATAAAAAGCAACTATGATATTATGATTGCCGTTGCTGGGGGCGACACCTTTGAGGAAGCCCGAAGAGCATTATTTAATGATGCCGATATTGTGGTTGTTTGGAAGTCTTTTTATAAAAGCACTGGCGATACGGCAAAATTAGCCGAGGAATTTTTAAAAGAAATTAGATAAATAATTTTTTCAAAACAAAAATCCCCATCAAAAGGGACTTTTGTTTTTATGTTTCTATTATTTATTTTTCTTTCTTTCTTTCTGCAATCAACGATTTTATCCCCTCAAGGATTTCTACTGGTAAAGCAAAAATGACAGTTTTTGAAGGATCGGGCTGGAGCTTATCTATCGTCTCCAGGGTTCTTAGAGACAATCCTCCAGGCACAACTCCTAAAATCTCGGCAGCCTTTTGCAGGTTTTCAGCAGCTTTTACTTCACCTTCGGCTTTAATAATAATGGCTCTTTTTTCTCTCTCGGTTTCAGCTTGAGCCGCCATAGCTCTTTTCATTCCGGCTGGTAGTTCTATATCCTGCATTTTAATTGCCGTAACATCAATTCCCCAGGGATCTGTTTCTTTGTCAACGACCAGTTTAATGTCTGCGGCTAATCTTTCCCTTTCAGTAAGAAGGGTATCGAGTTCTACTCCGCCAACCATATCTCTCATTGCGGCTAAAGCATATTGAGAGGTTGCATAAGAATAGTTTTCAATCTTCAAGACTGCGTCTTCTGCTCTGGCTACTCTAAAATAAACAACAGCATTTATCCCAACCGGTACGTTGTCCTTTGTTATTGCTTCTTGGCGGGGAATATCAACGGTGGTAATTCTCATGTCTACTTTTATCATTCTTTGGATAACGATTAGAACCCAGCGAAGCCCCGGATTATAAGTCCCAGTATATTTCCCTAAGGTAAGAATTACCCCTCTTTCGTATTGGTTAATCACTCGCAGACCACCTAAACCAAAAACGATAAAAATGGCTAATAATATCCAACCGAGCATAAATATAAAGGTTTCTAATGTTTTTATAAAAATCGACCTACCCTTATTATATCAAAAAAAGCTTTGGTATAATAGGGCAACAGGATAATTATGAATAAATTAGAAAAATTAAATCAAAAAATTAGAAAATGTAAAAAATGTCTTCTTTGGCAATTCAGAAAAAATACGGTACCTGGAGAGGGACCAGTTAATGCCAAAATTATAATTATTGGTCAGGCCCCTGGCGCAGAAGAAGACAAAACTGGCAGGCCTTTTGTTGGCCGAGCCGGGAAGTTTTTAAATGAACTGTTAAAGATGGCAAAAATTAAAAGAGAAAAAGTTTTTATCACTTCTCCTATTAAATGTTTTCCGCCAAAAAATCGTAAACCGACAAAAGAAGAGATAAAAAATTGCCTGCCTTATTTAAAAAAGCAAATTGAAATAATTAATCCTCCAAAATTTATTTTATTGGGCGAAGTGGCCTTTTCGTTGTTTTTCCCAAAAGAAAAACTTAATAATTTTAGAGGAAAAATAATAAAAAAAGATGGGAAAATTTATTTCCCGACCTATCATCCGGCTGCCGGCCTGAGATTTCCTAGGATTAAGAAAATCTTAGAGAAGGACTTTCGCCATATAAGTATTTTTTAGTTTGTAACCCAATTTTCGGTAATAGCCTCGTGCTCCCACTCCAGAAATTACTGAAATTTCTTTTAAGCCGAATTCCTTTTTGGCTATTTTTTCTGCCTGTTTTATTAATTTCTTGCCTAGTCCTCTGTGTTGGGGCGCTAACCCTTTTTCAGTAATTGGAACTAATTGGCCGTAGGTATGAACTTCTCTAAGTATGGCCTTATTTTGGGAAGTAATTCGGAGACGGAGCAGGCTATAAAGTTTCGTCCTCTGTTTATTTTCAAAACTCAAAAAGATTTCTTTTCCTTCAGAAGCTCTATAATCTTTTCTAAAAAGAAAAGCTTTTTCTTTTGGTAAGTATTCTCCTTTTACCTCCCGACATCTAATACATTTACAGCGCCAACCTTCCTTTTTCATTTCTTTAGCAATTATTTGACGGAGATTAGAAATTTTAGCCGGACCGGCAACGATGCTGGTACCGGGAATGTCCCTGGTTATTCTTTGGATTCTTACATAATAGGGGATTTGTTTTTTAATCTTTTTAACAAGGTTAATTAACTGTTTTTCAGTATAAGGTTTATACTTGCCGTCCTTCCACCACTTATAGAGAGGAGC
>CAYWKA010000001.1:46667-94372 GCA_964459265.1 uncultured Candidatus Saccharibacteria bacterium | reverse complement strand
GTTTAATTTCTTTAGGATTAATAAAGTCAGGTCTGGTTTCCACAGACAAACCAACAATTCTGTGTTTAGCTTTTTCATTTAACTTCTGAGCTTTTAATAAAGAATTCCCCAAGGTGTAATTATTACAGGCGTTGAAGCATTTTTTAATAAACCAATTTTGATACGATTGCGGATAATAACTCCAAGTCCCACCCACTGTTCTCAACTCAATTTTGTCAGTGGGGTGGCCCTCCAATTCTAACATTTCAATTCTTGATTTCGTTTGTAAATAAGGATCGTAATTTAATCTTTTAGCTCTTTCTACTGCCGGTTCGCCAGATACATAACTTTTAGGAATACCGCTTTCAGTGGGACAATAAATGCATTTTCCCGGACAAGGATAAGGTTTGGTTAAAACAGAGATGTTAACTATTCCCGAAAGAGAACGAATTGGCCTTGTCCTGAGCAGCTCCTCAATCTTTTTTAATTTTTTAATCCTTTTATTTTCAACCAGTTCGTGATAAACTTTTAATAGTTCGATATTGCTCGGACAAGGCGTTTTATACTTTTTGGCCATTTCTCTTTTTGTTCGTGCCAAATCCTCAAAAGTTTTAACTTCATCCTGAATTAGTTTTTTAATTGTTGTTTCTAAAATACTCATGGACCCAGAGTATGCAAAATATTTATTAGAAAAAACTCGTCAAGATTATGATTTAATTGCTGATGAGTTTTCAGCAACGCGTCAAGAAATTTGGCCAGAACTGACCTTTCTTTTTGAGGATTATTTAACTGAAGACGAAAAAGTTTTAGATTTAGGCTGCGGGAACGGCAGATGGTTCAAACTGTTTCAAAAGAAAAAAATTGATTATATTGGGGTTGATTTCTCTAAAAGGTTAATTAAAATTGCCAAAAGAAACTACCCTCAGGCAAAATTTCAAACCGCTGATATTTTAAAATTACCTTTTTCAAACAACTACTTTGATAAAATTTATAGTATCGCTGTTTTACACCATATTCCCTCAGAGGAGTTGAGATTAAAGTCCTTGAAAGAAGCCAAGAGGGTTTTGAGGCCCGGAGGAATTTTAATTTTAACAACCTGGAAATTTCACGAAAAAAAGGAGCTTCCCCTTCTGTTTAAATATACCATTTTAAAATTGATAGGAAAATCAAATCTTGATTTCAAGGATGTTCTGGAGCCCTGGGGTAAAAAAATAAAAAGGTACTATCATTGTTTTTCTAAAAAAGAGCTGGCCGGTTTGGTTAAGAGGGCGGAATTTAAAATTAAAAAGAATGGGATTATTAAAAACAAAAGAGGCAATCGGCAAAACATTTATTTGATTGCCGAGAAATAAAAAGTCCCCGTAGCTTAATGGACAAAGCGCAGCCCTCCGGAGGCTGAAATGAAGGTTCGATTCCTTCTGGGGACACAAAATACTTGCTTGACAAGCAGTCACGATTAAATATCATTAAACCTGAGGGGGTGCGAGATGAAATTCTCTAAGGACTAAAAGTTCTTAATGCAGGAGGCTAAATCGGACGTCCCTGGTCGAAGTCCAACTAGGCTTGAGCATCGGCCAAGCGTGTTAAGGCTTTTCCCCCTCACTAAAACCGGGAAGAATTTACTTCCCGTTTTTAGTTTGCTAAAATAGATTTATGAAAGACAAACTTGAGATTGCTGTTTCTGGAGCAGCTCAAATTAGCCATTGCCGTAAGGGGGTCCGGGAATTATCTGAAGAGATTGGCCGAGAAATTGCTCGCCAAAATTGCAATTTAATCACCGGAGCTACAACCGGCATCCCTTATTTTGCCGCTCAAGGATGTAAAGAGGTCGGTGGCTTTAGTATCGGATTTTCTCCAGCTTCTTCAGAGGCCGCCCATTTGAAAAAATACAAACTTCCAGTAGAGGCCTTCGATGTCATAGTTTATACTGGTGCAGATTATGCTGGAAGAAATGTAATGATGACCAAGTCGGCTGACGGAGTAATTATTATTTGTGGCAGAATGGGGACCTTACATGAATTTGCTACCGCTTTTGAAGTCCAAAAACCAATCGGCGTTTTAGTAGGGTCGGGAGGCACGGCAGATAAAATTAAAACAATTGCCACCGGGCCCTATCGGGGAGTCAAAAAAATTGTCTACGAGAAAGAACCTAAAAGATTGGTCAAAAAATTAATTCAATTAATTAAAAAAGAGAAAGGTCGATAAAATAATTATAAGAAGACCCCTAAAATAAAAATATGGCAAATGAAGAACCTCTTCCTGAAGAAGGAAAATTAATAGGACAGGTCACCCACTACTTTGGTAATATTGGGGTGGCAGTTATTGAACTTCAAGATTCTCTAAAAGTAGGGGATACCATTAGAATAGTTGGCGGGGAAACTGATTTTACTCAGGGTGTTGAATCAATGGAAGTAGAGCATCAAAAAGTGGAAGTCGCCAAAAAAGGAGAGTCGGTTGGGCTAAAGGTGGCTCAAAAAGTTAGAGAAGGGTATAAAACTTACAAACTATAAACCTTGAACTTACCTATGGAGATTGAGATTATTTGCCAGCTTCTTTTGGCTACTTTTTTAGGTGCCCTTATTGGTTTAGAAAGAGAATACAAAGGAAAAGAAGCCGGACTTCAGACTTATAGTTTAGTTGCTTTAGGCTCTTGTCTTTTTACTATCATTTCTTTTGAGTTGTTTAACTCTTTTTTTATAAAAACAGGAATAAGTTTCGATCCTTCAAGGATAATTCAGGCGATAGCAATTGGGATTGGTTTTATCGGAGCAGGAGTAATTTTTCGTCAATCTTCCGGAATTCTTGGTTTGACTACAGCCGCCGGTTTGTGGACAACTGCTGCTATTGGAATAGCAGTGGGAACTAAGTTCTATTTTTTGGCTACTTTGGTTACTTTACTTAGTCTTTTAATTTTGGCAGGTTTCGGTCTATTAGAGGAAAAATTTTTTAAAGAAAACAAATAAAATAAATGAAAAAAAGTTTCCTTTTCGCTCTATCTATTTTAATTGGGACAATAGTCGGAGCAGGAATTTTTGGAATTCCTTACGTAATTGAAAAAAGCGGGATAATCCCCGGTTTTTTTTATTTCCTCGTTTTGGGCGGAGTAGTTCTTTTAATCCATTTATTTTTTGGAGAAATAATTTTAAGAACAGAAGAAAATTGTAGATTAGTAGGGCTTAGTCAAAAATATTTAGGGAATTGGGGAAGAAGACTAATTACAGTTTCAGTTATTGTTGGGATAACCGGCGCCCTTTTAGCTTTTTTAATTCTTGGCGGGGAATTCCTGAAAATTTTACTATCACCCCTTTTAAATTTATCTAGTTCCGAATTTACTTTTATTTTTTGGTTAGTGTTATCTTATTTTATTTTTCGGGGTATTAAATTAATAGCTCCAGCCGAATTTTTTACAAATTCCCTTTTCTTTTTTATTATTATTATTATTTTGGGATTTTGTCTTCCTAAGTTTGATTTAACAAATATTAGCGTTTTTAACTTGCCCAGCATTTTTCTTCCTTTTGGAGTACTTTTGTTTTCTTTAATCGGCTGGTCAGCTATTCCCGAGATTTGTAATTTTCTGAAGAATCCGGGAGCCAAGAGAAATCTTAAGAAAATAATAGTTTTATCTTCAATTATCGTCATTACCCTTTATCTTTTATTTGCTTTAGCCGTGATTGGAGTAGCCGGGGAAAATGTGAGCCAAGATACTCTTTCAGGATTGATACCATTTTTGGGCCCTCAAATTATATTTTTTATAGCTTTAGCTGCAGTAATAACTCTGGCTGATTCTTTTTTAGCTTTGGGCCTTTACCTAAGAAATACCTTTATTCTCGACTTAAAGTTTCCAAAAATAACATCTACAATGATAACTTGCGGTTTCCCTTTAATTTTATTCTTGATAGGTTTTAGAAGCTTTATTGAGACTATTGGATTTGTTGGGACAATTGTCGGGGTAATTGAGGGAATAGCGATAATTTTAATTTTTAAGAAAGCTAAGACAAAAGGAAACAGAAAGCCAGAATACAGTTTGAAAATTCCCTCAATTTTGTTATACTTCTTAATGCTCATCCTGATTTTGGGAGCAATTTCTCAAGCATTTTTAAAATCATGCAATTTATAGCTGATTTTCATCTCCATAGTAAATATTCTAGAGCCACTTCCCGGAACATGGACTTGGAAAATCTGGATAAGTGGGCAAGAATTAAAGGGATTAAAGTTTTGGGAACAGCCGATTTTACTCACCCCGAATGGTTCAGAACCTTAAAGGAAAAATTGGCACCGGCCGAACTGGGCCTTTATAGATTAAAAACCTCCGATAGTGAAACTCGGTTTATCTTAACCACTGAAATTAGCTGCATTTATTCTAAAAAAGGGAAGGTCAGAAAAATTCACATTGTAGTTTTTGCTCCCTCTTTGGAAATTGTTGATAAAATAAACGCTCATTTAGGATGGCAAGGCAATTTAAAAGCCGATGGAAGACCAATTTTAGGATTGGACGCTAAAGAATTAGCCAAAACTATTTTAAGCATTTCCCAGGATTGTTTAATTGTCCCGGCCCACGCTATGACTCCCTGGTTTGGTATATTCGGCTCTAAATCCGGCTTTGATTCAATCGAAGAATGCTTTGAAGATTATTCAAGGTATATTTACGCAATAGAAACAGGGTTGTCAGCCGATCCTAAAATGCTCTGGCGGATTCCAGACGGCCGGAGAGTTACTTTAATCAGCAATTCAGATGCTCACAGCCCAGCTCATATCGGTCGGGAAGCTAATGTTTTTGATACAGAAATTAGTTACCCTGCCATCGTCGAAGCTATAAAATCAAGAGATTCTCAGAAGTTTTTATATACGGTTGAATTTTTCCCCGAGGAAGGAAAATATCATTACGACGGCCACAGAGTATGCGAGATTTGTTTATCGCCCCAGGAATCAAAAAAATATAACAATATCTGTCCCAATTGCGGAAGGCCTTTAACTATCGGCGTCTTAAACAGAGTTGATTTTTTAGCAGATAAAGAAGAAGGTTTTCAACCAGAAAATGCTATTCCCTACAAGAGTTCAATCCCTTTAACGGAAATAATTGCCGATTCCTTAGGGGTAACAGAGGGAACCAAACAAGTTGACGAGGAATATAAAAATTTGATAAAAAAATTTGATAACGAATTTAAAATTTTACTTAATGTTCCTTTTTCTGAGTTGGAGACAGCTACCTTGCCAGAAATTGCTGAGGGAATTAAACGAGTAAGGGAGGGGCAAGTAAATATTGAGCCAGGTTACGACGGAGTTTATGGGAAAATAAGAATTTTCTCTAAAGAAGAACCAAAAACTCCTTCGCGGCAGAAAACTCTTTTTTAAAATGACTATAGGCATACCCAAAGCTCTAATCTATTGGAAACAGCCCCTATTTTGGGAAACTTTTTTTAGAGAGCTCAATTTTAAAGTTTTACTTTCTCCTTTAACTAATAAAGAAATCGTTGAAGCTGGAGTAAAATCCTCCGACCCTGAAAATTGTTTTTCAACTAAAGTTTTTTTTGGCCACCTTCTATGGTTAGACGGGAAGTGCGATTGGATTTTTGTCCCTCGGTTAAAAACTAATTCAGAAAAGCTTGAATATTGTCCTAAGTTTTTCGGCCTTCCTGACCTGTCTAAGATTTTAGTAAAAACACCAATTTTAACCGAAACTTTTGATTATCGAAAAGAACCATTTAAAAAAACTCTTGGAAAATTAGGTAAAAAACTAGGGAAAGAAAAAAAAGAAGTTGAAAAAGCTTTGGAAAGAACTTTTCTAAGAGAAGAGCAAGCTAAAAAGAAAGAAGAAAAAGATTTTTTTAAGAAAGTCCAATCTAAAAAAAAGAAAATAGTATTAATTTCTCACCAATATAATCTATACGACGACTACATTAATTTAAAGATAAAAGAGAAATTAGAAAAATTAGAAGCAGAGCCGATTTTTATAGAGGAAGTCCCCACGTCAGAAATCCAAAATCCAATCCGCCAGCTGGCGGACCAAATCCAAAATTGGCCAAAGTTTCATTGGGAGTTCGGGAAAGAAATAATGGAGAAAATTCAAGGTATTCTGAATTATGATCTCGCCGGCGCAATTGAGATTTCTTCTTTTCAGTGTGGTTGCGACGCCGTATTAAAAGAATTTGTTGAGAGAGAATTTAAACAAAATAAAATTCCATTCCTTTATTTATTAATTGATGAACATACCGGAGAGGCGGGTCTACAGACTCGACTGGAGGCCTTTATCGATACTTTGCACTAAAGCTATGAAAAAGCCAATTATTACTTTTGCCAGATGGGGGAATTATACCATTGCCTTTAAGACCCTTTTTGAGCAGTTGGGCTTGGAGGTTATTCCTCCGGAAAAAACCACCTCAGAAACAATCGCTGAAGGTGTTAAAATTTCTCCAGAAATGTATTGCTTTCCCTTAAAGGTAACTTTAGGCAATATAATTCCCAGTTTAAAAAAGGGAGCCGATACCGTTTTTATGGTTCAAAATGTTGGCGGTTCTTGCCGCCAAAGATATTACGGCGTAGTTCAAGAAAAAGTTTTGAAAGAAGCTGGCCATAATATTAATTTTTTAGATTTCAGAGCTACTCCCAAAGATATTTATAAAAAAATAAAAGAAGTTACTGGAGCTTCCTTCTGGCAGATTTTAAGGGCATTTCGTTTTTCTCTTAGAAAGTTAAGATTAATCGAAAAAATTGAAAAGAGGGCCCAATTTTATCGACCCAGAGAAATTAAAAGAGGAGCTACAGATAAGATACTACAGGAGAGTTTTCTTAAAATTGAGGAGTTAAAAGAGGAAAAAGATTTTCCAAAACTGAGAAAAGAAATTTTAAAAAGTCTTTCTGAAATTGAAATTGAAAAAGATAAAAAACCTCCCAGAGTGGCTTTGATAGGAGAAATTTATACCGTTTGCGACCCGGATATCAATTTTGATTTAGAGAGTAAATTGGGCAAAGAGGGGATTGAAGTTTACCGGGAAATGGACCTTACTTATCATGTCAAGAAATTGATTTTTCCCTGGAAAGATTGGATAATTCAAAGAAAAATAAATCCTTATTTAAAATCCACTGTCGGTGGTCACGGCCGTGATGCCATTTATGAAATGTTGCATTATGTAAAAGAAGATTTTGACGGTATAATTCACTTATTACCCTTCGGCTGTATGCCGGAGGTAACAGTCAGGCCGATTTTAGAGAAGATTCATCTGGAATCAGGTATTCCCTTTTTGTCCTTA
This sequence comes from uncultured Candidatus Saccharibacteria bacterium, assembly GCA_964459265.1. Taxonomy (GTDB): domain Bacteria; phylum Patescibacteriota; class Minisyncoccia; order Minisyncoccales; family Paceibacteraceae; genus Paceibacter. The sequence goes on along the minus strand of CAYWKA010000001.1, from coordinate 87,146 downwards.
TCTTTAGACGAACAAGTGGCTGAGGCTGGAATCAATACCCGATTGGAGGCCTTCGTGGATGTGGTAAGAAATCACTATCATAACAAAAAACAATCATGAAAACCTATTTAGGCATTGATGTGGGTTCAATCTCTACCAATTTGGTTCTGATTGGCGAGAAAAATCAGGTTTTGTCTTCTCTTTATATTAGGACCGAAGGAAATCCTATTGGGGCAATCCAGCGAGGGTTAAAAGAATTAAAAAAACAAATACCTAAAAAGGTAGAAATCGCTGGAGTGGGGACTACGGGATCGGCTCGTCAATTAGCCGGAGTAATTACCGGAGCAGATTTAGTTAAAAACGAAATTACAGCTCACGCCAAGGGCGCTTCTTTTTTTGTTCCAGAGGTTAGAACGGTGATTGAAATTGGCGGCCAAGATTCCAAGATTATTATTTTAGAAAATGGCGTAGCCGTTGACTTTGCCATGAATCTTATATGTGCTGCCGGTACTGGCGCTTTTCTTGATGCTCAGGCCTTTCGTTTAAAATTACCAGTTGAGAGTTTTGGAGAAATAGCCTTAAAATCAAAAAACCCAACCACTATTGGTTCAAGATGCACAGTGTTTGCCGAGTCAGATATGATTCATAAACAACAAATCGGTCATTCTACCGAAGATATCGTGGCTGGACTCTGCCAGGGCTTGGTAAGGAACTTTTTGAACAATGTGGCGAAAGGAAAAAACATCAAACCTCCCATTGTCTTTCAGGGAGGAGTTTCGGAGAACTTAGGAATAAGAAAAGCTTTTGAGAAAGCTCTAAACCAGAAAATAATTGTCCCGCCGTATAATACGGTGATTGGAGCTTTTGGAGCAGCGCTTTTAGTAAAAGATTACAATCCTTCCGCTGCCCGTTTTAGGGGTTTTGAAATATCAGACCAGGATATAAAATGCACTTCTTTTCAATGCAAAGGATGTCCAAATCGTTGTGAAGTAATCGAGGCCAGAATCGAAGGGAAAGTAGTGGCGCGCTGGGGGGATAGGTGCGGTAAATGGTCAAACTTAAACGTAAACACTGTTTAAACTATTTTTAATGATGATAGACGAATATAAATTTGGAGCGATTACCATTGGTGGTAAAACTTATAATGAGGACGTGGAGGTTCGTTGGACGGATGAAGTTTTATCTTGGTGGCGAGCTCAAAGCCACGTTTTCGACGTAGAGGATTTTAAAAGAGCGGTAAAAGAAAATCCAGATACTATCGTTGTTGGGACTGGTGAAGGAGGTTTGGCTAAGATGACTGAAGAAGCTCAAAATTTTATTTTGGAAAAGGGCATTAAACTAATCATTGACAAAACAGAAGAAGCAACCAAAACCTTTAATATAATTTGCCAAGAATCAGAAGAAGAAGAAGGAAAACAAAATAAAGTCATTGGCCTTTTCCACTTGGTTTATTAAAAACCAAAAAAGAATTATTAAAATAAAATGAAAAGAAAAAAATTTAAAATATATTTTGACAGAGATAGATTTTATCTTTATCCCTGGTATTTTGCCGATGAATGCTTGACCAAAGATATTGAACCCGCCTACGGCAAAAAAACTAGTAAAATCATTTTAGAATTTAAAAAGGGTCATGTTTATTATTATGGTATTGCTCAGGAATTAGATGAATTAGGCAAGCTTCTTTTCAATAAAATTAAAAAAGATAAAAAGTTTTATAAATTAGTCGGAAAAAATATTTATAAATATTCAAAGAAATTAATCTCTTTCTGCAAAAATATTAAATCCAAAGAACTCCCCGGACTACCCAGCCAGAGCTTATTAAATCTTTATTTGGAATATCAAATCCTTATGAGAAAACTAAGAATTTGGGGGTGGGTGCCGGTTGTAATAGATGGTCTCGGCACCAGTTTTTTATCGGATTATGTTGTAGAAAACCTAAGACGATTTTTAGTCAAAAAAAACTTAGAAGAAAAAACAGGCGAGTACTATAGTTTATTAAGTTCGCCTGATCAATTAAGCGAGGTTCGAAAAGAAGAGGTGGATAGATTAAAATTAATTTTAAATATAGAGCATTCTAACAGAGCGGTTATTAAGATTATTAAAAAATTGCCCATCAGAAAAGCTATTATCAAAATCCAGCATGATTTCCCCCTAATTTATCAGAAACTAAAAAAACACAGAAAGAAATATGAATGGCTACCCTATTATTATATTGGTCCAGTAATGAGCATAGAAGATGTGCTACAAATGATGAAGGAAAGTTTAGAAACTAAATTGTCTATTCGGGGACAGATGAAAAAAAATAGAGAACACTTTAGAAAATTACCCCATCAAAGAGAAAAGCTAATCAAAAAACTAAAGTTGCCTCAGGAGCTACAGTATCTATTAGAAGTTTCTAAATTTTTCATGTGGTTTAAAGACTATAGAAAAGGAATATACCAACAATCTTATGTACTAATGGACCCAGTAATAGAAGAAATTGGAAGGCGTCTCAATCTCAGCATATCCGAAGTAAAATATTTGACCTCAGACGAGCTGCGCCGGGCCTTAATCCAAAGGAAAATTGATCAAAAAAAAGCCAAACAGCGTCTCCAGTATTGTATTGCTATGATTTCGGAAGGGAAAACAGCAGTTTACGAAGGCCAAAAAGCAAAAAGACACAAAAAATATCTTAGAGAGAGTCTTACTGCTACAAAAGAATTCACCACCGGAATGAAAGAATTAAAAGGCATGATAGCTTATTCGGGTAAAGTAAGGGGTATAGCAAAAATTATTGCCGTAAAAGCTGATGTAGAAAAAATGAGAGAAGGAGACATTTTGGTATCACCAGCTACCAATCCCGATTTAATTTCTGCCATGAAAAAAGCCTCCGCTTTTGTGACCGATGAAGGCGGCATAATTTGCCATGCTGCCATTGTTTCCAGAGAAATGAAAAAACCCTGCATTGTTGGAACAAAAATCGCCACCAAGGTTTTAAAAGACGGAATGAAGATAGAGGTAGATGCTGTCAGGGGAACGGTTAAAATATTAAGCTAAAAATTTATAAATTTAATGCCTAAAATTGATTGTCGAAAAATTATTCAAACCGAATGGTATCAGGAGGGTGGAGCGATGGCTCCTTTTTATATTAGTTTAGCTTATTGCTTCTACTTTAAGAGAGTAAATGCCGGAGCTTTTTATTCTCGTAATTTTGTCGCTTATTCTTATTATAATAAAAGAGTCCAGTATCAGGCCGCCTCCGCCTTGGTTAACAAGACCCTTAAAACCCCCTTCGCTATTGATAAAGAATTTAAGCAGTGGCAAAAAGATAAAATTGGAGAAGAGCAATTTATTGAAAATTTTCAATTCTCCGATTTTCAAAAATTAAGCGATCAAGATTTACTAAAATTATACCGTCAATTTACTTTATTACGAGAAAAAATATGGGGTTCTTCTCGGCCATATATTTTGGAATTATTCAATGCCTGGGACGAGCATTTCCTTAATAAAGTTTTTACCCGGTTTTCTATGAACTTACCGCGTCAAGAAATACAAATTTTAAGTTCATCTACTACTCCAGGTTTTTTCGCCTTGGCTCAGCAGGAGCTTCTGAAACTTTTTAAAATTTATCAAAGAAAAGATAAAAATTTTCCATCGAAATTAGAATTATACTCTAAAAAATATCATTGGCTTCAAAACAACTGGGCTTTTGCAAAAAATTTAGATGAAGAATATTGGCGTCAAAGAATAAAAAAAACCAATAGGGCTGCTTTAGAAAAAGAAATAAAGAACAATCTCCGACATTTGCAATTTCTTAAAAGAAAACAGCGAGAGATTATCCAAAAACGCAAAATATCCCAGCCCCTTCGGAATTTCTTTTATTTTTTTCGCAGAATGGGAGGATGGAGAGACGAAAGAAAAAAACAGATTTTGATGGAGGTTGCCATGGCCGATAAATTTTTAAAAGAATTCAGCCGGAGAACTAAGATTAATTACTCCATTTTAAAATACAGCTTCCCTTACGATTGGGAAAGTTTTAAAATTTCTCCTGCTTTAGTTAAAAAATGGGAAATGAAAGAAATGATTCTTGTTGTCGGTCTCGGTCTCAAAAAATATAAATGTTTTTATGGAAAAGAAGCGAGGAGAACTCATCAATACTTTGAGAAAAGTTTTCTAATAAAGCAAAAAGAAATTATTAAAGGAAATTCGGCAAGTCTGGGGGAAGTGAAGGGGCGAATAAAAATTATTATAACCGAGAACGATTTTAAAAAAATGAAAAAAGGAGATGTACTTGTTACTCAGATGACCAGACCTGAATTCGTGCCGATTTTAAAACTGGCCAGCGCTATTATTACCGACGAAGGAGGCATTACTTGTCATGCTGCCATTATTTCCAGAGAATTAAATATCCCCTGCATCATCGGAACCCAGGTTGCTACCAAAATATTAAAAGACGGAATGAAAGTAGAAGTAAATGCCAATAAGGGCATAGTAAAAATTATTAAATAAATTTATTATTTAAACTGTGAGAATTAATATTTCCCAAAAATATCAGAAAATTTGGCAGTTGGCCGAACCGATTTTAAAGAAGTGTCGACCGGATGATTTAATTCATTGCAAGCAAGCTGCCGAATTGGTGGCAGACTTTATTAAAAAATATCATAGGGGGGATCCGGATATTCTTGTTCCGGTGGCTATTTTTCATGATATTGGGCATGCCGTTATTTTGCCCGAGCACTTTGATAGAGTTTCTGGCCCCAATAAATTGCCCGACTCTAAGTTGGTTCATATGTTGACCGGTGCCAAAATTGCTAAAGATTTATTACAAAAAATTCACTATCCGTCAAAAAAAATTAAAGAAATTGTCGAGATAATTAGTACCCACGATATAGAAGATAAAAAATTATTTAATACCGAAAACAAAAAAATATTTAATGATCTAGACACTTTAGATAGATTCTCTTTGGCTAGATTCCGGGCAATTATGAGGATATTTAAATGGTCTCCCGAAGAAACGTGTAAATATTTAGAAAAAAGTATTCCCAACCTTTTTACTTTAGAGGTTCGAAAAATGGCCCGCCAAATGCTGAATGAAAGGAAAAAAGAATATAAAGTATGAAAAACAAAACAGATTTACAAAATTTAATTAAAGAAATTCAAGGAAGAAAATTTTGGATTGCTTCGGCTCCGGTCTTGTTTCAGAATTGTTATCCTTGGATTGGTTTTATTGATATGAGAAAATACTTAGGTTTTGGATTTAAAATTGTTATCTTAACTCTAAAAAACAATTATCTTTGGCAGTTTATTGACGAAGATGAAAACTACTTAATCACAAAAAGAATCGTTGAGATGTTTATTAAAAAAACAATTTTCAAACCGTTTAAAGTTTGGCAGAAATTTCAAAAAAAATTAATAAAAAATTTTCAGCACTTAAATAAAATCAACTTGAAAGAGTTATCTAATAAGGAATTAGTTTCTGAGTATCTAAATTTTGTGGAGAACTTTACTAACGAGTGGACAATCCCTTTAGTTATGGAGGGAACAGCTGTTTATACTGAAAAAAGTCTTCTCCCAAAATTTAAAAAAGAATTAAATACTTTAGATAATAAAACTATAAGTGAATACTTTACTATTTTAACTCAACCAGAAAAGCTTTCTTTTATCGGTAAGGAACGTTTAGATTTTCTTAAAATTTGTTTAATAATTTTTAGAAATAAAAAAATCTTAAAGTTCTTAAAGAAAAAAATAAAAATTTCAAAAATTAAAGACCTTGACCCACCTTTTTATAAGCAACTTTTGGAGCACCAGAAAAAATTTTATTGGGTTAGAACTAACTATTTTAAAACGGAGCCAATAACTATTTTTAAATTCTTTTTATTTTTAAAAGAAGAAATAAAAAACAAAACTAAAAAAGAAATTAATAAAGAATATCGAGATTTAAAAAACTACAGCAAAAACATTTTGAAAAGAAAAAGAGATATTTTAAGGGAAATTAAAATTTCTCAGAGATTAAAAAAAGAACTAGAAGCAATATCTTTTTTTAGTTATTGTTTTGACGAAAGAAAGGAGATGGCTTTAAGGGGAAGCCATTATGCGGCCGAACTTTTAAAAGAATTGGCAGATCGAGTTAAAATCAGTTATCTTACCTTGGACTGTGCTTTACCTGAAGAAATGCCAAAAATTATTTCGGAGGGTAAAAAAAAGTGGTTTAAGATTTTAAGCCAAAGAAAAAAGAAATTTATTTTTGTCTATCAATACAAAACAAAATGGCAAATTTATGCTGGTATAAAAGCAGAAAATCTATGGAAAATTTTATTTAAGGAAGAACAAGTAAAGGTTAAAATGATAGAAGGCATTACGGTTTCCAGAGGAGAAAGAAATTATACTGGAGGGAGAGTAAGGGTTGTAATTAACCCCTTCAAAGACCCTTTTCGGCCAGGAGAAATTTTAGTTACAACAATGACCAGACCCGAGTTTCTGCCTTTACTAAAGAAAGCCAGAGGAATAATTACCGATGAAGGCGGGATGACCTGCCATGCCGCTATTATTAGCCGAGAGTTGAATATTCCTTGCATCGTTGGCACCAAAAAAGCAACAAAAGTATTTAAAAATGGCGACCGGATTATTCTAAGACTTAATCACGGAAAAATCGAAAAAGTTAATTTATAATTATGTTTAAATTTATTAGATTCTTTCCTCAGATTTCTATTAAAGATATAAAAATTGCTGGTGGTAAGGGAGCTTCACTTGGGGAAATGATGCACGCTAAAATACCCGTGCCGCCAGGTTTTGTGATTTTGATTTCGGCTTTTGATAAATTTTTAGAAGAAACTGATCTTTTAGTTGATATTGCTACTGTATTAAAAAGGATTAATTATAAAGACATTAAATCAGTTGATCGAGCCTCTGGAGAGACAAGAGATTTAATTAGAGATGGTAAGATGCCAAAAGATCTAGAGAGAGAATTCTTTTTAGGATTTAAAAAGTTAAAAACAAAATATGTTTCAGTAAGATCGTCTGCCACTGCTGAAGATTCTTCAATTGCTTCTTGGGCAGGAGAATTAGAAACTTATTTAGGGACAACAAGGGAAAATTTATTAAGAAATATTAAAAATTGTTGGTCGTCTCTATTTACTTCTAGAGCTCTCTTTTATGCCTTTGAAAAAAAATTCACAACGGTCAATTCTCAAAAGAAAATCAGAGCTAAAACCTGTAAATACTTTGCTGAATGTTATCCGGTAGGAGTAGCGGTTGTTGTTCAAAAAATGGTTGATCCTAAAATTGCTGGAATTTGTTTTACTGCTCATCCGGTAACTCAAAATCTTAAACAGATGGTGATTGAGGCAGGTTGGGGTTTGGGAGAATCAATTGTTGGAGGCAAGATTACTCCTGATACCTACGTTGTCTCTAAAAAAGATTGGTCAATGTTAGATATAAACATTGGCATCCAAGAAAAAATGATTATTAAAAATAAAAAAGGCACCAAAGAAGTGTCAGTTCCAAAGTCTAAGAAAAGCCTACAAAAACTTTCTAATAAACAAATTATTAAATTAGCTAAGCTTTGTCAGAAAATTGAAAATCATTATAAAAGCCCTCAAGATATCGAATGGGCCTTGACTAAAAATAAATTCTATATTTTACAATCCCGACCAATAACGACTTTATAAAAATAGCTTTAAATAAAAATTGTTTATTTTGGAAACCAGCTAATTTGCTGGTTTTTTATTTCAAATTTTCCTTCTATAAACTGTTCAATTACCCAAATATTAGTTTTACAGTGCTTTGTAACTTCAGAGACGCTAATTTGAGATTTACCAGGAGCCAAAGCTAAATACGGTAAAATCTGGTCGGTCAAATGCTTATCTAAACAGGCTCCGGATTTTTGTTCTTTTAATAATTCCAAAGCGGCTTCTTTCCCAACATCTTCAGCCCGCTTACCGAGCTTCCCTAAGTTATCTGTGCCAATTATGGTATTTTCAAATTCAGCCATTAAACAAATCTGACTGCCTGGGCATTGAGTTTGATAATATTCTGCTTTTTCCTCAACGGGCAAGTTTAATCTTCCCAAAACCTCTCTTGTCCCAGCTATCTGTCTTTCTACCACTTTTTTGTTATTTAAGGACGTCGAAGCCCCAGAAATTATGGTAATTTTCTTTATTTTTCCTCTTTCGGTTAGATTTAGAGGTTTTAGTTTTGAAGGAAAAATTCTTGCTTCTACTTTAGCCCCGCCTTCAGGATAATAACCCTTTTTAATAATACTAACTTCTGTTTTTGCCCCCATTTTTTCTAAAATTTTTAAAAACACATAACAGAAATAATCAATGGTTGGAGAAAAAAAAGTATCAGTAGCACCGCCTGCAAAAGTAATTTTAATAGGTTGGGAAGCTAATAAAGCAGGCGGAATTAATGTTTGTAAAACTAAAGTGATACTGCCGGCAGTTTCAATTTTTACAGAAAGGTCTTTAGCTTGGATTTCTCCAGGAAAAAATTTAATTTCTTCTGAACCCAAAAAATCTCCTTCTATTTTACCGCTACATAATTGAGCTAAAGCTTGAACTCCCAAAAGATGCTGAGCAGCCAAGCCTGGTTTAGGTCTTCCTTGCCGGATATTAAAAACCCGGCAAGGTTTTTTAGTCACTACCGACAAAGCAGTGGCTGTCCGAAGGATCTGACCGCCGCCTTCTAAATAGGAACCATCAATATTTAGTACATCCATATATATATGTATAATTTATTCTAAGGCAGAAGTCACTTAAAATCAAAAATTGTGCCATACTTAACTTATTATACGTAAGTAGATCGTTACTATTGACAAGGTTGTTTGAAGGACTATAATAAAGATGTAAAAGAGAAATAAGGACCAAACAAGATAATGATAGAAACATTAGACGAGATAATTAATTGTTCCAAAAAAAACACCCACCCTAGATGGGCCACCTTTATTTCAGTTTTAACTTATGGAAAACTAACAAGGTGAAGGGATTGAGGAAATTATCCATTTTGAAAACCAATCCCCTCACCAAAGGGGATTTTTAAAAAATCAGATTCATTTCGATGTTCGATGAATTAAAATTCATCTCTCATCTCATAAATAATTGATTATTTACTTTGATGGAAGAAGAAAAAAAGTTTTATCTAACTAAAGAAGGAGTAGAAAAGATAAAAAAAGAGTACGAGGATTTGAGAGCTCTTAAACTTTCTAAAACTTCGGGAGAAATCCCCAAGATTTGGCATTCCGAAGATTTAAATCCTGAATATCTTTCTTTTCAAGAAGACCTCAGCTTTATAGAAACGAGAATAACTGAACTAGAAAACATTATGAAAAATGCTGAATTAATTAAACTACCTTCCAAGGAAAAACAAAGCATAGTTAATTTGGGAGCCAAGGTTTTAGTACAAGTGGAAGGCCAAACTGACGAATTCGTTATTGTCGGAAGTTTAGAAGCTAATCCATCCTTAGGAAGAATATCTAATGAGTCTCCAGTAGGTAGAGCGCTTTTAGGTCATCGGGCAGGAGAAGAAGTTATGGTATCTTCCCCGATCAAAACAATTTACAAAATTAGGAAGATAAAATATAAAAATATTTAAGAATATTTAAATTTTAAGTTAAAAAGAGGAGGCCTCCTCCTCTTTTTTTTTGATAAAGATTATGTTAAAGTTAATTATATGAAGGAACTTCTTAAATTTTTTATTGAGGTTGGAAAATTAAAAAAAATGCCCCGCCGGGGATGGGTAATAAACCAAATTAAAAACCCAGAAAGTATTGCTGAGCACATTTTTCGTTCAGCTCTGATGGGATGGATTTTAGGAGAGGAGAAAAGAGGAATGAATAAAGAAAAAATTTTGAAAATAGCTTTGGTTCATGATTTATGCGAAGTGTATGCCGGAGATACTACTCCCTACGATTCGGTTTTACCGAAAAATAAAAAAGCGCTTCGGGTCTTAATGAAAACCTGGCCAAGATTTACCGATAAAGAAAAGAAAAAAAAGTTTCAGGAAAAATACAGAAAAGAAACAAAGGCTCTGGAAAAACTGACTTCTAAATTACCTTCTCATCTTAAAAAAGAAATAAGAAATCTCTGGTTAGATTATAAAAAAGGTTTAACTCCCGAAGGAAGATTTTTTCAGCAAGCTGACAAAATGGAAAATTTTTTACAAGCTTTGGAATATTGGAAAAAGTATAAAAAACCACCCCTTTGTCCTTGGTGGCTCTGGGCTAGAGAATTCTTTGATGACCCTCTTATGTTGGAATTTATGGAACTTTTAGATGAAGAGTTTCATAAAAAATGAAAAAAATAAAGCTTCTTACTCTAATCTTTGTTGTTTTTGGTGGCCTATTTTTTCTTTTTGGCTTAGAGGTTGTACCCGAACACCTTCAGGTTCAGGAGATTTTAGATTCGGTTACTCAAAATGATATTATTATTATTTTTAATTCTGGTGGCTGGGGAGATACACCTTTAGAGGAAGCAGAAGATTTTTCTCCAATCGTAAAGGAAATTCAGGACACTCTTAATAACTGGGGTTATAGCTCAATAGTTATTCCTTATCGTCGGGCAACAGGGAAAATATCTGGAGCTAAAGATTTTCTAAACTTCTTTGATTTTTCTTCAGAAGTTTTAGCTGAAGATTTAGAATCAATAATCAGAAAATTGCCCGATAAAAAAATTATCATGGCCGGTCTTTCTAATGGCGGAGCTTTTGTTAGAAAAACCATAGAAAGAGTTTCTGACGATACTAAAGATTCAATTTTTGTGATTTCCGTAGGGCCTCCCTTTTGGCACAAGAGCTCCCAGCCAGAAAATACGCTTCAACTAACCAACAAAGGAAAAGACAGTTTGTCGGCAGGAGAAGTAAAAGGTTTACTTCTTGCTTTAATAAAAACTCCCTTCAGGTGGATTTTTTCAAAAATTAATGGTCAAAATCTTCCTTTTGCCCAGGCCTTTCAAGTGCCAGGACATGAATATGGCTGGTCTTCACCCGAAGTCGGACCTCAAATTGTAACCTTTCTGAGAAATAAAATCCATTAACCATACCCAAAGAGTTTTACATTGGGACTTCCGGTCAGGTTTACCCTCACGGGGATAAGATTTTCATCCAGAAGATTTGCCTTCTAAAGATAAACTGAAATATTTTTCCAAACATTTCAAAACCGCAAATGCTAAAATGTTAAAAGAACTCGTATGAAGAAAATTTTGCTTTTTTTATTTTCTCTTTTGATTGGAGTAGTATTATTTATCTGGATTGGGAAGACAGTCGGTTGGCAGGAAATTAAGAATGCCTTTTTGGCTTTTACTGGCTGGCAAGGAATAGTAATTTTTCTTACCACTTTGTTGGTAATGTCTTTTAGTAATTGGAAATGGCTGGAAATTCTAAGAGGGGAGGGAGTAGAAATATCTTTTAAAGGCCTATTCCGTTCTTATTTAGCTGGCTTTTCTGTTATGTTTTTAGCTCCCATTCTATTTTGGGGAGGAGAGATTTTTCGGGGGTATGTTTTAAAAAATAAAAATTTCATTCCTTGGACCAAAAGCATGTCCTCAATCATTATTGACCGCATTATAGAATGGACTGCTAACTTGGTAGTTATTCTTCTGGGTGTCTTAATTTTTTTCTTTATGATTGGGCTTCCTCCCGCTAAATTGGCAGTAATTTTTGGCAGCATTTTTTTACTATTTGCTATAGGAATATCTTACTTTTACCTTAAGGTCTTTAGAAGAGAAAGTATGGTTGAGCTTGTTCTAAAAATGTTAGGGATTAAAAAATTAGGAGGAGACAGCGCTGTTATAAAAACCGAAAATGAAATTTTCCATTTTTTTAAATACAAAAAGAAATTTTTATGGAGAGCTTTTGCCTTTTCTTTTTTAAGAACGGGAGCTGCTTATCTTAGAGCTTGGCTTCTGATTCTATTTTTAGGGAAAGAAATTTCTTTCCTGCCTGCTTTATCTATTCTCGGCTTTACTTTTCTAGCTATGATGATACCCATTCCTGCTGCTTTGGGCAGTCACGAAGCAATTCAAATTTTTGCTTTTAGTGCTTTAGGGCTGGAAGCTTCTATGGCTACCGCTTTTACTATGCTTATTCGAGGGGCCGAGCTAATTCTTGCCTTAGCTGGAATAATAATTTTCTTCAGATTAGGGATAAGCATATTTAAAAACACTTTATTTAAAAAAGACAGCTTAACTAATAACTAAAATGAAGTTTAACCTTCAAACCAAAGGTTTTAACGATATTATAGATATTACTTCTCAAGTTTCTAAAGCAGTAAAAGATTCTAAAATAAAAGAAGGTATTTGTTTAGTTTTTGTTCCTCATTCAACTTGCGCTATAACTACAATTGAATACGAAGAAGGGTTGATTAAAGATTTAAAAAGAGCCTTAGAAATTGTTGCCCCCATGAACGAAAACTACGAGCATTGCAAAAAATGGGGAGATTGTAACGGCTACGCTCACGTCAGAGCAGCTTTAATGAAGCCAGGTTTAGCTATACCGGTTGAGAATGGGGAATTAGTTTTAGGGACCTGGCAGCAGATTGTTCTAATTGATTTTGATAATAGAGCCAGAGAAAGAGAAGTAATAGTTAAAGTAGTTCATGCTTAAATCTATTAACAAAATTATTAAAGTTCTGACCTTCTCAGATGTTTTACTTTTGACCGGGTTCGGATTTGTTTCTCCAATTTTTGCTATTTTTATTACTGACCAAATTCAGGGTGGGAACGCTCAGGTAGTAGGTTTTGCTGCCGCTATCTACTGGATAGTAAAATCAATTTTGCAGATCCCCTTCGGAAATTATTTAGATAGAGTTAAGGGAGAAAAAGATGATTTGTGGTTTGTAGTGATTGGCAATATTTTAGCAGCGGTAGCCGTGTTTGGTTTTATTTTTAGTTCTTTACCTTGGCATATTTATTTCTTTCAGGGAGTTTATTCTTTAGGAATGGCAATGAACATCCCCGGGTGGTCAGCTATCTTTACTCGCCACATTGACAAAGGAAAGGAGGCCTTTGAGTGGTCTACTCGAAGTACTTTTATTGGGATTGGAGCTGGCGCTTCCGGAGCTTTAGGTGGAATAATTGCCACTCAATTCGGCTTTAATATTTTATTTGTTGGGGTAGGAGTTTTCGCTCTGGCTAGTGCCTTTTTACCATTTTTAATTTATAAAGATGTTTTTCCAAGAGATCATGCTGTTTCCCGGGTGCCGGGAGCCAAAGCTCTTCAAGAACCCCACTTACCTAAAGGATAATCATGAAAAACCAAGAGATAGCACAGATATTTTATGAGATTGCTGATTTTTTAGAGATGGAAGGGATACAATTTAAACCCTATGCCTATAAAAAGGCAGCCACTGCCCTGGAAACTTTAGAGGAAAATGTTGAGGGTATTTACAAAAAAGGAGGAAGAAAAGCCTTAGAGGAGATTCCTGGAGTAGGAAAGAATATAGCAGAGAAAATTGAAGAATATCTAAAAACCGGGAAGATAAAGCATCACGAAGACTTAAAGAAAAAAACACCGGTCCAGATGGAAGAATTAACTGCCGTAGAGGGTTTAGGGCCAAAAAGAGTTAAAGTTCTGTATCAAAAATTAGGCATCAGGAACTTAAAGGATTTAGAAAAAGCAGCCAAGGCTCATAAAATCGCCCTTTTGTTTGGGTTTGATGAAAAAACTGAAAAGAATATCTTAGAAGGAATTAAGTTTCTTAAGAGAAGCAAGGGAAGATTTCTTTTGGGAGAAATTTTGCCTAAAGTAAAAGAAATTTACAAAAAACTAAAAAGTTTAAAAGAGGTGGAAACGGTTGATGCAGCTGGTTCTGTCAGAAGAATGAAAGAAACCATTGGTGATGTAGATTTTCTGGTAATTTCTAAAAATCCAGAAAAGGTAATGGATTTTTTTATTTCTCAGCCCGAAGTAATAAAAATTTGGGGAAAGGGGACTACTAAGGCCTCAGTGAGAACAAAAGAAGGATTTGATATGGATATTCGGGTAGTACCTAAAAAAAGTTATGGTTCTGCTCTTCAGTATTTCACTGGTTCTAAAGAACACAATATTGCTACTCGGCGGATTGCCATGAATAAAGGGTTAAAACTTTCAGAATACGGCCTATTTAGAGGGAAAAAAATGATTGCCGGAGAAACCGAAGAAGAAATCTATAAAAAATTAGGCATGCAGTGGATGCCATCCGAAATGAGAGAGAATCAAGGAGAAGTAGAAGCAGCTTTAGAAGGGGAAATTCCTACAATTATTGATTACAATGGCATAAAAGGAGATCTTCATTGTCATTCTAAATGGAACGGTGGAGCTAATTCTATTAAAGAGATTGCCGAAGTAGCCAGAAAAATGCAATATCAATATTTAGGGATTACCGACCATACCAAATTTTTGAGAATTGAGCACGGTTTAGATGAGAAGAAATTAGCCCAGCAAAGAAAAGAAATTGACAAACTGAATTTCAAACTTAAGAATTTTAAAATTTTGCAAGGAGCTGAGACTAATATTTTGAATGATGGTTCAATTGATATAAAAGACGAAGCTCTAAAAAAATTAGATTACGCTATTGCCGGAATCCATTCCAATTTTAAAATGGAAAAAGATAAAATGACAGAAAGGATAATTCGGGCCATGAAAAATCCCCATATTAATATTATTGCTCATCCTACAGGGAGAATCTTAAAAAGAAGAGACGAATATCAAATTGATTTTGATAAAATTTTAAGAGCAGCCAAAGAATATAAGGTGATTTTAGAAATAAACTCTTTTCCTGAAAGATTGGACTTAAATGACCAAAACATCAGAAGAGCGAAAGAAGCCGGGGTAAAAATGGTAATTAATACCGATTCTCATCATAAAGACCAGCTACGTTTTATTGAATTAGGCATCGCTCAAGCCCGTCGTGGCTGGGCAGAAAAAAAAGATATAATTAATAGCCAATCTTTAGAAAACCTGCTAAAATACTTCAAGTAATTTATGCCAGTAGAAAAATCAGTCGGAGCAGTAGTGTTTAGAAAGGAGGATAATGAGATTTATTACCTCCTTTTACATTATCCTTCTATTTCTCATCGAGCCAAGAGAAACTATTGGGACTTTCCTAAAGGTCATATTAAAAAAGGAGAAAATATATTAAAAACAGTTAGGCGAGAAGTACTTGAAGAAACGGGCTTAAAAGATATTAAGTTTATAAAAGGCTTCAAACAAGCAATTAAGTACTTTTTCAAAGTCCAGGGTAAAACTGTTTTTAAAATAGTGATTTTCTTTTTGACCGAGACTAAAACCAAGACCGTTAAAATTTCTTATGAACACATGGGATTCAAATGGCTACCCTATGAAAAAGCTCTCAAATGGCTGTCTTTTAAAAACGCTAAAGAAATTCTTAAAAAGGCAAATAATTTCTTAAACCAAAATGCTCCCCAAAGTTAAAACGCCAACTAAAAGATTAGAGAAATATAAAGGCATTATTTCTAACCAACTTTTTAATGAAATAAAAAAAATAGCCAAAGACCTTAAGGGTTTAAAGGTAGTCCATATTAATGCTACTCCCCGGGGTGGAGGAGTGGCTGAGCTGATAAGCAGTTTGGTGCCTTTGATGAAGGGAGTGGGACTAAAAGCTGCCTGGCATAATAATCCTCCTGGAGAGAAGTTTTTTACCTTAACTAAACAAATCCATAATGCTTTTCAAGGAGAAGAATTTAAATTTCCTTTTTCAGCTAGAAAGTTATATATTCGCCATATGGAGAAAACCGCCAGGTTAATGCAGGATATGAAGCCCGACCTCTGGGTTATTCACGACCCCCAGCCAGTGGGAGTAGCAGCTTTTCTGCCTAACTTTCATCCGGCAATTTGGCGAGTCCACATAGACAGCTTTCACCCCAACAGAGAGGCCTGGGAATTTATTCACCCTTTTATGCTGATGTATGATAAAATAGTTTTTACCTCCAAAGAATTTATTGGTCCTTCGCTGCCCAAGAGCAAGGTTACCGTCTTTTCTCCAGCCATTAACCCTTTAACTTTGAAAAATAGACATTTAAGCCTAAATGTAGCTAAGAATATTGTAGAAATCTTAGGAGTAAATCCCAGTAAACCTTTAGCTGTTCAAGTTGGCCGTTTTGACCCTTGGAAAGACCATTTAGGTACAGTAGAAGCTTATCAAATAGCCAAAAAGAAAATTCCTAATTTACAATTAGCTTTATTAGGATTATTTTTAGCCAGAGACGACCCTGAAGGAGCAAAAGTTTTTAAAAAAGTTCAAAAAAAAGTAAAAAATGACCCGGATGTCTTTCTTTTTTCCGACCCCGGACAATTAGGGAGCTTGAGAATAGATTCGTTTGTTAATGCTTTTCAGACGGCTGCTACAGTAGTTTTACAAAAATCAATTAGAGAAGGTTTTGGTTTAACTGTAGCTGAGGCGATGTGGAAAGAGAAACCTGTGATTGGTGGAAATGTCGGAGGAATAAAACTGCAAATTCGGGATGGTAGAAATGGATTTTTAGTTTCTAGCCCTAAAGCGGCAGCTAAAAGAATGGTCCAGTTAATTGAAAATCCGGAAATGTCAGAAGAATTGGGAAGGGAAGCCAAAGAAACTGTTAGAGAAAAATTTTTAACCCCCCGGCTTTTAAGAGACCATTTGAAGCTTTATCAAAGATTAATCAGATGACCGAGCGCCAGCGAAGGGCAAAGATGAATGAAGTTCATCGCCATGGCTTCTTTTAAAGAAAAGGTTTTTAAGGTAGTTAGAGAAATTCCTGAAGGGAGAGTCCTGACTTATAAGGACGTAGCTGAAAGAGCAGGTCGGTCCAAAGCTTGGCGGGCAGTAGGCAATATTTTAAATAAAAATCAAGACCCCAAAATTCCTTGCCACCGAGTAGTTAGAACAGATGGAAAAGTCGGCGGCTACAACAAAGGAACAACAAAGAAAATTACTCTATTAAAAAAGGAAGGCCAAAGAGGATAAATCCTTTTTTCCACCCTTCGCTGCGGTTTGGGTGTATAATAATAGATTCCAATGGCAAAATTACATCCCGACTTACAAAATAAAGAATTCTGGTACAAAGATATTACTTTAATTCCAAACAGATTACCTGATTTTGAAAGAGATGAGGTTGATTTGATTAGCCACTTTACTAAACGAATATTACTGAAAGCTCCTTTTGTTTCTTCGCCCATGGACACGGTTACTGAGGCTGAAATGGCGATTTCGATGGCTTTAATGGGCGGAATAGGAGTTATTCATTATAATTTTTCAACTATTGATGAACAAATCAGAGAGATAGAGAAAGTTAAAAAATTTGAAGCCGGATTCGTTTTTAATCCGGTTGTTTTGTCTCCCCAAAATATCATTAAAGACGTTTATAATATTGCAGAGAAATACGGCTTTTTCAGTACTCCCATTACTGAAGACGGAACTTTAAATTCAAAATTATTAGGGATTGTTACTCATCGAGATGTCAGATACCGGAATGATATGGAAACTAAATTAAAAGATGTAATGACTCCTAGAGAAAAGTTAATTATAGGTAAAAAATCAGAAATAGTTGATAAAAACTACCTTAACGCCGCCAACAAAATCATAAGAGAAAACAACCTGGACACTTTAATTATTGTAGATAAAACAGATAAAATAGCTGCTTTAGTGACGGACTCAGATATTAGAAAAAATGAACAGTTTCCTTTGGCTACCAAAGACGAAAACAAACAATTAAAAACTTTCATTGCTGTTGAATCAAGATTAGCTTTAGCCAAAGAAAGAATTAATAAAGGAGCAGCTGTCGGAGTTGATGGTATCGTGGTTGACGCCAGTGTAGTTTTTAAAGAACAATTAGAAATTGCTAAATTTTGTAAAGAAAATTTCCCAGAATTGGAAGTAGTTTTAGGAAATGTAGATTCAGCCCAAATGGTAGAAAAAATAATTAAAGAGGCTTCGCAATATTGCGACGCTCTTCGAGTAGGAATAGGGCCGGGTGCGGTCTGTATTACTCAACAAGAATTAGGCACCGGCCGGGCTCAGGCTTCGGCAGTTTGGGATTGTACCCAGACCATAAAGAAGTTAGAACCTCAATATGGTTTTCTTCCTATCATTGCTGATGGCGGGATAAAAACTCTTGATGTGATAGATCAGGATGTAACCAAACCTGGCGATATTACTAAAGCTTTAGCTTTAGGCGCTCAAACAGTGATGATGGGAAGCTTATTGGCCGGTTTAGATGAATCACCCGGTGAAAAAGAATTTGATTATGAAGAGAATATGATGGTTAAAAAATATCGGGGCATGGGGTCTTTGGAAGCGATGGAAAGAAGGGGGGCAGTAAGATATGCGGTAGATAAAGTTAAAACCAGGATTGCCGAGGGTATAGTGACTAAGGTGCCTTATCGGGGTTCAGGTTATGATTTTATTCCCAAACTAATCATTGGGGTTAAGCAAAGTTTACAAAAACAAGGATTTAAAAACATTAAACAATTACAAGAAGAAGCCGACATCAGGCCTTTACCAGAAAGAGAATAAACTGTAAAATATAAAAGGAGGGCTAATTAATTAGCTCTTTTCCATTTGAATATCGAAATTCTACAGGAAAGGAGGATAAAAAAACAATGTGCGGTATTTTCGGGATAGTTAGCAATGAAAATGTAGCTCCTAAAATTCCTATTGGCCTTCATGGCCTTCAACATCGAGGAGAACAGGGCATGGGGATAGCTGTTTCCGACGGTCTTGAGCTCCATGAACACAAAGAAAGAGGTTTAGTTACAGAAGTATTTAACGAAGAAAATAGAAAGGGACTTTTTGAGAAGCTTTCAGGAACTTTCGGTATCGGCCATACTCTTTATTCAACAGTTGGGAAAACAGGAGGGGAAAAACAGCCAAGGACTTTTCAGCCTTTAATTGGGAAGTTTCATGGGCAACCTTTCGCTCTTAGCCACAACGGTAACTTAATAGAACTCGATAGACTGAGGAGAGAAGCCGAAGAAAAGGGATATAAATTTCGGTCAGAAGTTTCTGACACCGAAGTAATTATAGCTTTATTAGAAACCTCTCCTGAAAAAGATTTTTTAGAGGCCTTACAAAAAGTTCTACCGCGGCTTAAAGGAGCTTTTGCCTTGACTATTTTATTTGAAGATAAGGTCATTGGCGTTCGAGACGGATACGGTATTAGACCGCTTTGCCTTGGCCGAGATGCTACGAGTTTAATTTTAGCCTCAGAGGAGTCTTCCCTTAACACCTTGAAAGCGAGCTTGGTTAAAGAGGTTCAGCCCGGCGAATTAATAGTTTTAGGTAAAAATGGAATAGAAAACTCATTTATTTGGGCAGAAAATCCTCAACTTCGAATTTGTATATTTGAGTTTATCTATTTTGCCCGGCCGGATAGTCGACTTGCCGGTCAGCGAGTTAACTCTTATCGAGAAAACGCTGGTTGGAAAGTAGCTACTGAGCATCCAGTCGAGGCAGATATGGTTTGTTCGGTGCCTGACTCTGGAGAGATTTATAACTATAGCGTTGCCCAAGCTTTGAAGATTCCAGTACGGAAAGGCATTCTTCGGAGCCGCTACTTCACCACCAGGGCTTTTATGGCAGCTCGAGAAATCGATAGAAGAGCGTTAGTGAGAAGAAAACTTTATATTCTAAGAGAAGTTGTCCATGACAAGAGAGTGGTAATTACAGAAGATTCTATTGTCCGAGGTGATACTTCGCCAGAAGTAGTAGCAATGTTAAGAGAATCTGGAGCAGTTGAGGTTCACGAGTTAGTTGGTTCAGCTCCTCTCCGTTGGCCTTGTTTTTTGGGGATTGATTTAGCTACTCGAGTAGAGCTGATTGCTGCTGGCCTGAAAGAAGAAGAAATAGGGAGAAAAGTTGTCCGAGCCGACTCTTTAGGATACCTCAGCTTCGAAGGGATGATTGAAGCTAGTGGTTTGCCGAGAGAAAAACTCTGTTTAGGTTGTTTCATTGGCGCTGAGGGATATCCAATTGAGCCACCTCCAGGATTTCTTAACTAAAAACTGCACCTTCGGGCGCAGTTCTTTATTAGTTTAGTATTTTAAAATAAGAGGTAACAAAAACTACTCTTTTGCTTTTTCAATGATTTTTTTAAGAATTTCAGGATGGTTCCGGGCCAAAGCAGATAAGATTTTTCTATCCAGCTCAATTTTGTTTTTCTTGAGACCAGCAATAAATCGGCTGTAAGAAATCCCGGCCTGGCGGCAGGCAGCCGAAATCTGGGTTTGCCAGAGTTTTCTGAACTCTCTTTTTTTTGTTCTTCTGTCTCGGTAAGCGTATTCCCAGGCATGATACAAAGCATCTTTAGCTAATCTATATTTTGCTTTTCTTCCCCAACGGAAACCTTTAGTCTGTTTTAATAAACGCTTCCTTCTTTTGTGGGCAATTTTTCCTCGTTTTACTCTACTCATATATCAAGCCCACATAGTGGGCGCAGATGGAGATGAATCTTTAGATTCATCGACTCTTAGGTAGTAATTTCTTGATTTTTTTAGCTTCGGGTTTGGAAACTTCAACCCATTTTCGGCTTTGTCTTATTTTTTTGCCAGATTTTTTAGCCCGAAGATGGTCTTGTCCTGTTGGTCTTCTTAAAACCTTACCGGACCTGGTAATCTTAAAACGTTTAGTGAGCGATTTGCGAGTTTTCATACTTTTTCTCGTTAAATATATTAGGCCTTAGAGATAATCATTGTCAATCCTCTCATCTCTCTTTTTAATTCCCTTTCAATTTTAACCGGAACCGTACTTTGTAAAATTTCTAAGAATTTATTCATTTTTTCTTTAGCAAAGTTTCCCAGAGCTTTCTCTCTTCCTCTTAACGGTAATTCCACTCTTATCCTATCTCCCTTTTTTAAGAACTTTTCGGCTTGACGGACTTTAGTTTCCAAATCATGCTGAGAGATATTAAAAGTTAATCTGATTCCCTTAAGCTCCCCGCCTTTGTGTTTGCGGGCGGCTTTTTCTTTTTTTTCCTGCAGATATTGATATTTTCCATAATCTCCCAGCTTACAAACTGGCGGTTCTACTTTCTCGGTTACTTGAATTAAATCTAAATTGCGCTCCCGAGCCAATTGGAGCGCCTCTTGTGAACTCATAACACCCAATTGCTTCCCGTTTTCATCTACTACTCTAACCTGCGGAGCCCTTATTTGATTGTTTATAAGAGGTTTTTTAATCAAAAGTTTAATAATTATTTTTGTGGAGATGCCGAGAGTTGAACTCGGATCTGGGGAGTTTTTCCAAAGTAGTTCTACAAGCTTAGCCCAATTTATTTAAAAGCAGAAAGTAGAAATTAGGCGAAAATCTCTCTGCTTTTAGCCTACAAAAGATTTAATAACTCTTTCAGGCTTAAAAGAGCTATCTATCTCGATGTTATGGCACCTGCTTCACCTATCGAGAGTTAGTGAAGAAGATGCTGCTTAAGCGTATGCTAAAGCAGGTTGTTTTTGAAATAAGTTGGCGCTTATTCTTTTTGCTAGTTTTTAAGAAGAACCAACAAACTTCGCTTGCCCGTTTCAGTCGACTCCTCATCAAGGCCTTCCATCCCCATTAATATTGTTTAAGCAATCTTTCTTTTTGGCGCTCAAACTCTCTTTTTTTAATCTGCTCTCTTTTATCAATTTCTCTTTTTCCTTTGACTACGGCGAATTCCAGTTTGATTTTGCCGTTTTTAGTATATAATTTTAAGGGTACTAAAGTCAAGCCTTTTTGTTTTGCTTTACCGATTAAACTTTTAATTTCAGTTTTTTTTAAAAGAAGTTTTCGAGAACGCTCAGGGTTATAATCAGCTGGAGCATTTTTGGGTTGATAAGGAGGAATAGTGGCGCCAATTAAGTACGCCTCTTCTTCTTTTAACACTACATAAGAACCAGCCAAGCTCACTTTACCTGATTTAATTGATTTTACCTCCTGACCAATCAAAGAAATCCCTGCCTCAAACTTCTCCAGGATTTCATAGTTATAATAAGCTTTTTTATTTTCAGCCAATATCCTCACTAACCTTAGTTTAGCATAAATCCTTCAAATCTTAAGCAAAACAAGGTAGAATGAAGAATATGGTCAGGCAGGAGATAATAAAATTAATTCAAAAGGCAACCGGAGAAAAGCCAGAAAAGATTAAAGTTGAACATCCGGAAGACGCCTCCCATGGCGATTACTCAACCAATATTGCCCTTCAGCTTAAGAAAAATCCAGCCGGGATAGCTAAGAAATTAAAATCTGATCTATTGGAGAAAATTGAAGTCAAAAAGCCAGGGTTTATTAATTTTTTTCTATCAGATGATTTTTTACAAAAACAGGTTAAAGAAATTTTAAAATGGAAAGAGAAATACGGTCAGTTAAGAACGGAGAAGGCACAGAAAATAAACATTGAGTCGATTTCCGCCAATCCTACCGGGCCTCTTCATATCGGCAATGGCCGTAACACTTTTGTCGGAGACGTTATAGCTAATATTTTAGAAAAAGCTGGTTATCAAGTTACTCGGGAATATTTTATTAACGATGCCAAAAACAGCGGTCAAATAAAAGAACTGGGTAAAACGGCTTTAGGTAAAGGTACGACTTATCTGACTCCTTATTTGAGGGGAAAATTAAAAGCCAAAGAGAAAGAACTCAAAAAATTTAATAAAGAGGAAGAAGCTGGCTATTGGTTAGCTCAGGAAATACAAAAAGATATAAAACATTTTCTAGAAAATAAACTGAAAATAAAATTTGATAGATGGGTTTCAGAAGAGAACGATATTTACCGGAAGAACGGGGTAAAAAAAATTTTTGGATGGTTAAAAAAGAAAAGTTTAGTTTATGAAAAAGACGGGGCCTGGTGGTTAAAAACTTCAGAATACGGAGCAGAAAGAGATTGGGTTATAGTCCGGGAGACCGGCGAGCCAACTTATCTGTTGTCAGATATCGCTTATCACAAAGATAAATTTGACAGAGGCTTCAATAAAGTAATTGACATTTGGGGAGCAGATCATCAGGCTCACGTTTCCAAAATAAAAGCAGCTGCCAAAATGCTGGATTTCCGGGGCGATTTAGATATTTTAATATTGCAATTAGTATCCTTAAGGGGTAAAGAAAAACTTTCTAAAAGAAAAGGTAAAATTATTACCTTGGAAGATTTGGTAAATGAGATTGGATTAGATGCAACCAGATTTTTTTATTTACAGAAATCTCTGGATACTCATATGGAGATTGACATAACTTTGGCTAAACAGCAGTCAGAGAAAAATCCGGTGTATTATATACAGTATGCCCACGCTCGGATTTGCAGCATCCTAAAAAAGGCTCAGTCCATTAAAGTCGATCCCCAGCAGCTTAAATTATTAAAACATCCTTCAGAACTAAAACTGATTAAGCAGTTGATTAAGTTGCCAGAGGTAGTAGAAGACACAGCTAAAGATTATCAGGCACAAAGATTACCTCAATACGCTACAGATTTAGCTACTATTTTCCATCAATTTTATCGAGATTGCCGGGTGATTTCGGGAAATAAAGATTTGGCTGGAGCGCGTTTAGCTTTAGTTTTAGCCACTAAAACAGTATTTAAAAACACTTTAGATTTAATGGGAATAACTGTTCCAGAAAAGATGTAAGATGAATTTAGATTTTTCTCAAAAAGAAAAGAAAATATTAAAGTTTTGGCGACAAATCCGGGCTTTTGAAAAAAGTATTGAACAGCGAAAAAAAGCGCCAACTTTCGTTTTCTACGAAGGGCCGCCAACCGCAAATGCTAAACCAGGGATTCACCATGTTCTAAGCCGGATTTATAAAGATATTATTTGTCGTTATAAAACCATGCAGGGATTCAAGGTTTTAAGAAAGGCGGGGTGGGACACTCACGGTTTGCCAGTGGAATTGGAAATTGAGAAAAAATTGGGGCTAAAGAGCAAAAAAGATATTGAAAAATACGGTATAGCTAAGTTCAATAAAAGATGTAAGAAATCTGTTTGGCAATATCAAAAAGACTGGGAAAAGCTGACCGAAAGAATTGGATTTTGGTTGAACCTAAAAAATCCTTACATTACTTACCAATCGGATTACATTGAGACAATTTGGTGGATAATCAAAGAGTTATATAAGAAAGAACTTTTATACCAAGATTACAAGGTAGTTCCTTATTGTCCTAGATGCGGAACCAGTTTATCTAGCCACGAAGTTGCCTTAGGGTACAAAAAGATTAAAGAACCAGCAATATATGTTAAGCTCAAAATCCCAAGCTCAAAATCTAAAACTTATTTATTGGTTTGGACTACTACTCCTTGGACATTGCCGGGCAATGTGGCCGTGGCTATTAATCCAAATGTTAGTTACGTAAAAATAAAAGTTGATAAGGAATATTTGGTTTTAGCTAAAGAGAGAATGGAGACCTTAGGAGCTAAAGGTGAAATCATTCAGGAGTTCAAGGGAAAAAATTTATTAGGTTTGGAATACGAACCCCTATACAAATTCATTAAACCGGACAAAAAGGCCTGGTATATTATCTCAGGCGACTTCGTTTCCTTAGAAGAGGGAACTGGTCTAGTCCATATTGCTCCGGCTTTTGGCGAGGAAGATATGACAGTAGGAAAAGAAAACGATTTGCCAGTTCTGTTGAATGTTAATGAAGAAGGAAAGTTCAAAAAGGAAGTAAAAAATTGGGCAGGGATGTTGGTAAAAGAGGCCGACCCTTTAATCGTTAAAGATTTGGAAAAACGCAATCTCCTTTTTAAAGAAGAATTCCACGAACACGACTATCCTTTTTGTTGGCGGTGCTCATCTCCTTTGCTTTACTACGCCAAGCAAAGCTGGTTTATAAGAATGCAGAAGGTTAAAAAAGATTTAATTGCTAACAATCAAAAAATAAATTGGCTACCCGCTTATTTAAAAAAGGGAAGATTTGGAGAATGGTTGAAAGAAATAAAAGATTGGGCTTTCTCCAGAGAAAGATACTGGGGGACCCCTTTACCTATTTGGCAATGCAAAAAATGTGGGAAGAGAGAAGTTATTGGCTCAAGAGGAGATTTAATCAATCAAAAATTCAGCAAAAATAGATACTTTGTTTTAAGGCACGGTCACTCTATAAGAAATATCAAAGACATTGCTTCCTGTTGGCCAGAAAAAATTAATTTACCCCTAACAGAAAGAGGAAAAAAACAGATTAAAGGAGTAGCTGAAAAATTAAAAAAGGAAAAAATTAGTTTAATTTTCTCTTCCGATTTATTGAGAACCAAACAAACTGCCAAAATTGTCGGAAGAGAATTAAAATTGAAACCAAAACTTGACAAAAGGCTAAGAGAAGTTAATGTCGGTATTTTAAATGGAAAACCCGTAAAGGAAGTTGGAAGATTTTGGGATAAAGAAAGAAGGCTTTCACCTTCAGAATATTATTTGAGAAAATTTCAAATCGCTCCCCCAAAAGGAGAAAATTATACTGATATAGAAAAAAGAATGTACGAATTTATAAAAGAAATAGATAAAAAATACCAAAGGGAAAATATTTTAATTGTTAGCCATCAGCGGCCCTTAACTTTACTTGAGAAAATAGTTTATGGCTATGATTTGAATAAATTTGTTGACCTTATTATTAAAAAACAAGAGATAGAAACTGGGGAGCTAAGAAAAATAGACCTTAAAAATCTTCCCTATAATGAAAAATTTGATTTGGATTTCCACCGTCCTTACATTGATAAAGTTAAATTTTATTGTCCAAAATGTGACGAACTAATAGAGAGAACTCCCGAAGTGATTGATTGTTGGTTTGACTCTGGTTCCATGCCTTTTGCTCAATATCATTATCCTTTTGAGAATCGAAAATTACAAAAAGAACAGTTCCCGGCAGATTATATTTCTGAAGCCGTTGATCAAACCCGGGGGTGGTTTTATACTCTTTTGGCCATCTCTACTTTATTAAAGAAGGGGTCGGCTTATAAAAATGTTATTTCGGTAGGTCATGTTTTAGATGAAAAAGGAGAGAAAATGTCCAAATCAAAAGGAAACGTGGTTGACCCCTGGAAGATTGTCGAAAAATACGGTGCTGACGCTACTCGCTGGTATTTTTATACTGTTAATCAACCAGGAGACGTTAAACTTTTTTCTGAAAAAGAGGTAGATCAAGCTCTGAAAAAATTCATCTTAACTTTCTGGAACAGCGTTGTTTTTTTAAAAACATATGCTGAGAAATTCAAAATCAATTCGTCAGTTGGCGAACCAAAATCCAAACACATCCTTGATAAA
The DNA here is from genome assembly GCA_964459265.1 of uncultured Candidatus Saccharibacteria bacterium. GTDB lineage: Bacteria > Patescibacteriota > Minisyncoccia > Minisyncoccales > Paceibacteraceae > Paceibacter. Next base: position 61,012 of record CAYWKA010000001.1, on the reverse strand, counting down.
TGGGTTATTTCCAAGTTAGGCAATCTTATTCGGGAAGTCACTCAAAGATTGAATAGGTTTGACGTAACTGGCGCAGCTAGAGCACTTGAAAATTTTGTAGTTGAAGATCTTTCTTTATGGTATATCCGGCGTTCCAGAAAGAGATTTCAAAAACCTGCCAGTAAAAAAGAATTAAAAGAGGCTTCAGAGACTTTAAGCTTTGTCCTTTTAACTCTAAGTAAACTAACTGCTCCTTTTATTCCATTCTTAAGTGAAGAAGTCTATCAAGGGTTGGGGAAGAAAAGAAGCTGCCATTTAGAGGATTGGCCGGCAGCCAATAAAAAAAATAAAGATGATAAATTAGAGAAAAAGATGGAAGAGGTAAGAAGAACTGTTGCCACAGCGCTGGCCGAACGGGCAAGGGTCGGAATAAAAGTACGTCAACCCTTAAATGAATTAAGAATTACAAATTATGGCTTGAGAAAAGAAAAGGAGTTGTTAGAGTTAATTAAAGAGGAAGTTAACGTCAAGAAAATTACTTTTGGTAAAGCTTTAAAATTAGACACTAAAATCACTCCAGAGCTAAAAGAAGAAGGAATTGTTAGAGAAGTGATTCGGCAAGTTCAAGAAATGAGGAAGAAGGCCCAATTAAAACCTCACCACAGAATTTTAGTGAGGGGGTCGGGGACCAACGAACTAAATAAGATCCTAACCAAAAATAAAAATTCCATTTTAAAAGAAATTAAAGCCGAGGATTTTCGTTTGGGAGAAAAGCCAAAACAGGTATTTAATATTGAGAGAGAATTAAAAGTTGAGCAACAAAAATTATGGATAGGACTTAGAAGAATTTAAACCTATGCCCATACTTTGGATTTTAATTTTTATTTTCAGCTTAGCCCTGTTGGTGAAATCAGCTGATTGGTTTGTGGAGTCAGCCGAAAAAATCGGTCTGGCCTTTAAAATTTCCCCTTTTATTATCGGAGTAACAATTGTTGCTGTCGGTACTTCTTTTCCGGAATTAGCTTCTTCGCTGGCCGCCGTTTTTAAAGGAGCAACCGAAATCGTTGTGGCTAATGCTTTGGGTTCCAATATCGCTAACATTCTTTTGATTGTCGGGATTTCGGCAGTAGCTGCCGGCCGTCTCGTTGTCAAAAGAAGCCTAATTGATTTAGATGCTCCTCTTTTGGGTGCAGCTACCTTCTTTTTTGTTTTTGTAATGTGGGATAAAAAGATAGTTTTGGGAGAAGGAATTTTATTAATTTTGGCTTTTTTGATTTATCTTTTATATACAATTTTCCAAAAAAGAAACGAGGAAGAAACGCCAGAAATAGTTGAGGTATTACCCTCAAGAATTGAAAGAAGAAAAAAGAAGGTGGAGAAAATGGCGCGTCTAAAGGAAACGCCTTCCAAACTTAATTTAAAAGTATTTACGTTTTTAATTTTAGGAATGGTCGGTCTGGCCATCGGTGCTAATTATACTATTGAATCGGTAATAAAGATTTCTGAGTTTTTTAAAATCAGCACCTCTTTAATTGCAATTACAGCCGTTGCTATTGGTACTTCTTTGCCCGAATTAGTGGTCTCAGTCCGAGCTGCTTTAAAGAAAAAATACGAGATTGCTTTAGGGAATGTTTTCGGTTCCAACGTTTTTAATGTTTTGATTATTGCTGGAATCCCGGCTTTAATCAAGCCGTTAACCGTAGATGAACTTACCTTCGGGATTGGGCTTCCTTTCTTAGTGACCGCTACCTTGCTTTTTATATTTTCTGGCATTTCTCGGAGAATCCATATTTGGGAAGGAGCTATGTATCTTTTACTTTACGTTTTATTTATTGTTAAGCTTTGCAATCTTTTTTAAAGGCCGAATATAATAATTAATAATCAAAAAAGTGTCTATTTTTAATAAAAAAAAGCAATTCTCTAGGCTGGAGTTTAGAGAAACGTTAAGGAAGGCTCCTCCTCGTGTTCCTGGTAGCGGTAAAATTTATTCCCGACAAGAAAGAATGAAGATGGAAAAAGAACTTTTTCCTCAGAAAAGATTTCAAAGCCACATTTCAGAGATAGAAGTTAAGAGGAAGCTGAGAGAGCTAAGAATGGAGCGATATAAAACTAAAGGCAGAGAAGAAAGATTAAAAATTGACAGAAAAATTAAGTTTCTAAAAGGAACTACTGGAGTTAAGCCTTATTAAAAATGTTTACTCACTACCGGACCGAGGGGTTTATTTTGAAGAAAGTAGACAGAGGGGAAGCTGACCGAATTTTTACTGTTTTTACCAAAGATTTTGGCAAGTTAGGTCTGTTAGCAAAAGCAGAGAGAAAGATTAAGTCTAAATTACGTGGAGGCCTAGAACTTTTTTATTTATCCGACATTGAATTTATTCAAGGAAAAACTCACAAAACCCTCACCGATGCTATCTTGATTGAGAATTTCCTCAACTTAAGAAAGGACTTAAAAAAGCTAAGAATTGCCTGTCAAGTTACCGGAGCTTTAGATGTTTTAGTGAAAGGACAGGAACCGGATGAAAAAATCTGGCATTTACTTAACGAAACCTTTAATAATTTAAATAGTTTATCATTAACCATTCACCATTGGTCATTAATTTACTACTATTTTCTCTGGAATCTATTATCTATTTTAGGATACAAGCCAGAACTCTATTACTGTTCTTTATGCCAGAAAAAACTGTTGCCTGAAAAACTTTATTTTAAGGAAGGAGGAATAATTTGCCAGAATTGTTTTCGGGAAATAAAATCTGGCGAAGACATTGAGCCAGAAACAATCAAGATATTGAGAGTAATGCTTGAAAAAAGGTGGCCGACCTTATCAAAATTAAAAATTGAGCCAAATTACCTAAAATCATTAAAATCAATTTCTGAAAAATACCTTTCCCAGATTTTAGAAGAAGTTAAGTAAATTTGATATACTAAAATAAGTATGCGAAGAAAATTTATCACATGTTTAATTATTGTAGCTGTCATTGCCGGCTTAGTTGGTTTTTGGCGCTGGCAAGAAAATATCTATTCCAAAGAGATTCTTAAATTAGAAATTTTAGGTCAAGAAGAATCGGATTTAGCTGAGGAGTTTGAGTATGTCGTAAAGTACAAAAATAACGGCAATGTCAGATTAGAAGAGCCCGAGCTCATTTTTGAATATCCAAAATACTCCCTGCCCATTGGCGAGACCTCCCAGAGGATTACTAAAAGCTCGGCAGATTTAGGAGGAGCAATTTATCCTGGAGAGGAAAAGACCTTTCAATTTAAAGTAAGATTATTGGGTAAGGAGGGAGAAGTCAGGGTAGCCAAGGCCTGGTTAAGTTACCGGCCTAAAAATCTAAAAGCTCGTTATGAATCAGCTACTACTTTTACTACCCAGATAAAATCGGTTCCTCTAACTTTTGAATTTGATTTACCTTCTCGAGCCGAGTCGGGAAAAGAATTTAAGTTTAGATTAAACTATTTTTCCAATGTTGATTACCCTCTCTCTAATCTAAGAGTTATAGCTGAATATCCTTCAAACTTTGAATTTATTAGTTCTACTCCCCAGGCCTTAGAGAAAAATGAGTGGGATATTGGACTTTTGAATAAAGCTAGCGGTGGAAGAGTAGAGGTAACAGGTAAACTTTTTGGAGAGATCGGAGAAGAAAAGCTTTTTCGGGCGAAATTTGGCAGCTGGGAAGACGGAGAATTCATCTTGTTTAAAGAGGCCATTAAAGGAATTGAAATTATTAAACCTTCTCTTTATATTTGGCAGCAGATCAATGGTAACCCTCAATATGTGGCATCTCCCGGCGACTGGCTGCACTATGAAATCTTTTTTAAAAACGTGGGAGAAGAAGACCTCACTAATTTATTATTGGTGAGTAGATTGGAAGGAGAGGCCTTTGATTTTCAAACCATAAAATCTGACCTGGGAGATTATGAGCCGGGAGATAACTCTATTATTTTTGACTGGCGAAAAATACGCAATCTTCAATACCTCCCCCCCATGGAAGAAGCCAAGGTAGAGTTTTGGGTTAATCTGAAAGAGGACTTCGGAGTTTTAAAGAATCCCGTCTTAATAAATAAAGTTTTCCTCAGTCAGGTCAAAGAAGAATTTACTACCAAGATTAATTCAAATTTAGTTTTAAGCCAAAAAGGGTATTTCCAAGATGAAATCTTTGGAAATTCAGGTTCTTTGCCACCAACTGTTGGAGCCGACACCACCTATACTATAATGTGGCAAGTTAAGAATTATTATAACGAAATAAAAAATGTAAAAGTTAAAGCTACCCTACCAAAACAAGTTCAATTAACCGGTAAAATTTTCCCGGAAGAGGCTGCCGATAAATTTGCTTTTGATTCTTATTCTCGAGAAATTGTTTGGGAGATTGGTGACATGGAAATCGGTCAGGGCGTAATAACACCAGCTCCTAATATCTCTTTCCAGGTGAAATTCACCCCAACTGAAAGCCAGAAAGGTCAGACCCCGGAAATTATCAGTCAAGCTAAAATTACTGGCCAAGACCAATGGACCAAAGAAATTGTTGAGATGAGCGTTTCTGCCATTAATACTACTTTACCAGACGACTCAACAATCAACTCTGATATGGGGGTAGTTCAGTAAAAATTATGTCTGATTTAATGAAAAAAATTATATCTCTAGCAAAAAGAAGAGGTTTTATTTTCCAGTCCTCAGAAATTTATGGGGGAGTAGAGGCCTTGTGGGACTACGGGCCTTTAGGGGCTCTCTTGAAAAATAATATTAGAAAAGAATGGCTGAAAAAATTTGTCCAGGAGAGGGAAGATACGGTTTTACTTGATGGTACGGTCTTAATGCATCCTAAAATTTGGGAGGCCTCGGGCCATTTGGAAAGTTTCACCGATCCTTTAATTGAATGCAAGAAATGTCATGCTCGTTTCAGAGAGGATCAATTAACTAAAAAAGAATGTCCTCAGTGTGGCGGTAAAGATTTCACTCCTCCCCGGCAATTTAATTTAATGTTTAAAACCTTTTTAGGACCGGTAGAAGACGAAGCTCACATTACTTATTTACGGCCAGAAACCGCTCAGTCAATATTTACCGATTTCAAACTGGTCCAGGAGTCCATGAGATTAAAAGTGCCTTTTGGCATTGCTCAAACAGGCCGTTGTTTTAGAAATGAAATTACCACTGGCAACTTTACTTTTCGCTCCCGAGAGTTTGATATTGCCGAAATTGAATATTTTGTTGAACCGGGAAAAGACGAAAAACAATTCAACTTTTGGTTAGATAGCTGGGAAAAATTCTTTTTAGATTTAGGCCTGAAAAAAGAAAATCTCAGACGCTACGAACATCCTAAGAAAGCTTTAGCTCATTATTCCAAAAGAACGGTAGATATTGAATACAAATTTCCTTGGGGTTTTGCAGAATTGGCTGGAATAGCTAACCGTACCGATTACGATTTTAAAAAGCACGCTCAGTTCTCAGGTCAAGACTTAAGCTATTTTGATGAAGAAAAGAAAAAGAAATACTATCCTTATGTTATTGAACCAACCTTAGGATTGGAAAGAACAGTTTTGGCTCTTCTTTGCGATGCTTATTCTGAAGTAAAGGGCGGTAGAACAAAAACTACCGAAGCCACAAAAGAAATTGAAGTAATTTTAAAATTAAACAAAAAGATAGCGCCAATCAAGGTTGCAGTATTACCCTTGGTTAGAAATAAACCGGAATTAGTCAAAAAAGCTAAAGAAGTTTTTCAATTATTGAAGCTCCATTTTACCTGCCAGTATGATGACGTCGGTTCAATTGGTAGACGTTATCGCCGAGGAGATGAAATTGGCATCCCTTATGCTTTAACCATTGACTTTGAAACTTTAGAGAAAGCAGATGTAACGGTCCGTGACAGGGACACAATGTCGCAAGAAAGAGTAAAAATTAAAGATTTAGTTGGATGTATAAAAAAACAACTCTAAAAAATGGTTTAAGGATCATTACCATTCCTCAAAAAAGTACTCAGGCAGTAACCGCTTTAATATTAGTGGGGACTGGTTCAAAATACGAAACCAAAGAGAATAACGGTATTTCCCATTTTCTGGAACATATGTATTTTAAAGGCACAAAAAAAAGACCAACTCCTTTAGCAGTGGTTGAAACCTTAGATAAAATTGGCGGAATTTACAACGCTTTTACCGGTGAAGAATATACTGGCTATTTTGCCAAAGTTGCCGTTTCTTATACTGAGTTAGCTTTGGATTGGATATCAGATATTTATTTAAACAGCTTGTTGCCTAAAAAAGAAATTAAAAAAGAAAGGGGCGTGATTATTGAAGAAATTAATATGTATTATGACCATCCTATGTTCTACATCGGAATTTTATGGAATCAACTTATCTACGGCGATCAGCCGGCTGGCCGACCTCTTTTTGGGACCAAGGAAAATATAATTAAAATGACCCAGCAAGAACTTTTAAATTATATGAAGAACCAATATGTAGCTTCGAATACTATTGTTTGTCTGGCTGGAAAAATTAAAGAAAAAGAAGCTATCTCTAAAGTAAAAAAATATTTTTCTAAGATAAGTACAAAAAAATCTAAAGCAAAACCTTCAGTGATTGAAAAGCAAAATAAACCTCAAATCCTTTTGCAACCCAAAAAGACCGACCAAGCCCATTTGGCCTTGGGGGTAAGAGCTTATAATCTTTTTCACCCCCAAAAATTTGCCCAGGAGATTTTAGGAGTAATCTTAGGGGGAATGATGAGTTCAAGATTATTTATAGAAGTGCGGGAAAAACTAGGAATAGCTTATTATATAAAAACCAACATTGATTCCAACCCTGATACTGGCCATTTAACCACTCAAGCTGGGGTAGATAACAAAAATGTGGAAAGGGCGATCTCTGTTATTTTGAGAGAATATAGAAAAATTTCTCAAAAAAGAATTCCTGCTAAAGAACTTAAAAAAGCTAAAGAATATATAAAAGGGAAAACCGCTTTAGAATTAGAGTCCTCAGATGCTCAAGCCGCTTTTTATGCCGGCCAAGAGCTGTTAGAAAATAAAATTTTAACCTCCGAAGAAATTTTTAAGAAAATTGATAAAGTTTCTATAAATGATATTCTAAAAGTAGCCAAAGATATTTTTCAGCCCCAAAAATTAAATTTAGCCCTCATTGGCCCATTTAAAGATAAAGAAAAATTTGAAAAGTTATTAAAATTATGAACGGTGAACGCGTTTTAGATATTTCTTGGAGCACAATTTTGAAAACATCCTTAGCCCTTCTTTGTTTTTACATTATTTACTTGGTAAGAGATGTTTTAGTTTGGGTCGCTTTTGCTTTAATCATTTCAGTTTTATTCAATCCAGCTATTAATTTTTTACAACGTTTACGTCTTCCTCGAGTGTTGGCGACAATTTTTGTTTATTTGGTTATATTCGGAGTTATCGGCATGCTTATTTATGCTACCGCTCCCATGTTTATTTCCGAAATCCAGCAATTCTCTAAGCTTTTTCCTCAATACTTTGAAAGAATTGCTCCTCCTCTTAGAGAATTAGGCGTTGAAGCTTTTGAAAGCATGGAAAGTTTCACTTTGGCTATTGGCCAAATGCTCCAGAAGGCCTCGGCTGATATTATATCAGCTTTGGCTATTATTTTTGGCGGAATTGGTTCAACTATTTTTGTTTTAGCCATTGCTCTTTTTGTGTCTTTGGAAGAAGGGGGAGTAGAAAGGGTTTTAGGAATTTTGTCTCCCAAGAAATACGAAACTAATATCTTATCTGTTTGGGAGAGGTCTCAAAATAAAGTTGCCGGCTGGTTCGGGGCCAGAGTTTTAACTTGTTTTTTTGTTGGGGTCACAGTTTTAATTACCCTTAAGTTGTTTAGTGTAAAATATGCTTTCATTCTAGCTCTTTTAGCTGGAATTTTAGATTTTATTCCGGTACTGGGCCCAATTATAGCCGGGCTTATTGCTTTTGTTTTTGTTGCTCTGGATTCTTGGTGGAAAGCCCTTCTTGTTTTAGTTGTCTTTATTTTAATTCAGCAAATTGAAGGTAATATTATTTCTCCGGTCTTGACTAAAAGATTTGTTGGTTTACCGCCGGTTTTAGTTTTAATTTCCTTAGCAATCGGGGGGAAACTTCTGGGAATCTTAGGAGCGATTTTAGCTATACCTTTAGCTGGAGTGATTTATGAGTTTTTAAGAGATTTCTTGAAAAGAAAAAAAGAAGCAGAAATTTCTTCGTCTTCTCCTTCTCTGCCAAGACGGAGCCCGGAAAAACGAATAATATTCTAAAATGCCTATTCTTTATATTGTCGCTACCCCTATTGGAAATTTGGAAGACATTTCCAAAAGAGCCCTCCGTATCTTATCGGAGGTTGATTTAATTTTGTGCGAAGATACCAGAGTAACCAAAAAGTTATTAGACCGTTATCAGATAAAAACTTCGACTCTTAGCTATCACCAACATAGTAAACTAAAAAAAATAGATTATATTTTAGAACAGTTAGGAAAAGGTAAAAACTTAGCTTTGGTGTCTGATGCCGGTACTCCGGGAATTTCCGATCCGGGGAATAAACTTATTAGTTTAACAATGGAACGCTACAACGATTTAACCATTATTCCTGTCCCCGGTCCTTCAGCTGTAACTGCGGCAGTCAGCGTTTCTGGTTTACCGATGGATAAATTTATTTTTTTAGGTTTTCCACCAGTAAAAAAGAAAAGAAAAAAGTTTTTCGAAGAAATTATTAATTCAAAATATCCGGTAATTTTCTACGAGTCTCCTTATAGGATAATAAAAACCTTAACTGAGTTAAGTAATATGAATAATAAATTATCAGTTGTGGTTTGCCGGGAATTAACCAAAAAGTTTGAAACAATTTATCGGGGGAAAATTGAAGAGGCAATTAAAGAAATAGAAAATCCGCCAGCTGGCGGAAAAATAAAAGGAGAATTCGTAGTTATTGTCGGGAAACAATGAAAAAGAAGAAGAAATTTTATATCACAACCAGTATCGCTTATACCAACGCTCCGCCCCATATAGGGTTTGCTTTAGAATTAATTCAGGCAGACGTTTTAACGAGACATCATCGTCTCTTAAATGAAGAAGTTTTTTTCTTAACCGGTACAGACGAACATGGCCGGAAGGTTGCCGAAGCAGCTGCAGAAAATAAGAAATCGCCAGAGGTGTTCAGCAACGAAATTTCAGCCAAATTTAAAAAGCTAACAAAAATTTTAAACATATCAAACAATGATTTTATCCGCACCACCGATAAAACCCGGCATTGGCCGGCAGTAAAGAAAGTCTGGTTGAAGCTAAAAGCAAACGGCGACATTTATAAAAAGAAATATAAAGGTTTATATTGTGTTGGTTGCGAAGCGTTTATTACGAAAAAAGACCTGATTGATGGTAAATGCAAAATCCATCAAAAGGTTCCGCAAGCGATTGAGGAGGAAAATTACTTCTTTCGTCTTTCAAAATATTCAAAAGAAATCGAAAAGATTATTAGAGATAACCAGATTAGAATAATTCCTCAGACCCGCAAAAATGAAATGTTAAACTTTGCTAAAAAAGGATTAGAAGATATTAGTTTTTCCCGACCAAGAAAAGATTTAAAGTGGGGGATTGCAGTACCCGATGATAATAACCAAACAATCTACTGTTGGGCAGACGCCCTGATAAATTACATTTCACTCATTGGTTATGCCGATAACAAGAAGAGTTTTAAAAAATATTGGCCGGCAGATGTTCATTGTCTTGGTAAAGATATCCAGAAATTCCATTGTCTAATTTGGCCAGGCATGCTGCTTTCCTTAAAATTATCTTTGCCAAAAAAGATGTTTATCCACGGGTTTATTACGGTTGATGGTCAAAAAATGTCCAAATCGTTAGGCAATATAGTTGAGCCCCTCGAGTTGGTTGAAAAATACGGAACAGATCCAGTTAGATATTTTCTTTTGCGGGAAATTCCCCCGACTAATGACGGCGATTTTACTTATCAAAAGTTTGAGGCGAGATATAACAGTGATTTAGCTAAGGGGCTGGGAAATTTGGTGGCTAGAGTAATAACTATGGCGAAAAATTTTAAATTCCAAATTCCGAAATCTAATCTGCCAGTTGGCGGACAAAATCCAAAATTCAAAATCCAAACAGATAAAACTTGGAGAAAACACAAAAAAGCGCTGGATAACTTTAGGTTTAATGAAGTTCTGATTGCAGTTTGGGAATTAATTAGTTTTTGCGATAAATATATTGAAAAAGAACGACCCTGGGAAAAGAGTAAAAATCAAAAAGAAGTTATCAGCAATTTATTATTTGCCATTAGCAACATCGCCGAGATGCTGCAGCCCTTTTTACCAGAAACTTCTGAGAAAATTTTTAGACAACTAAAAACGCAAAAAAGTAAACCAATCTTTCCAAAAGTCTGATGTTAATTGATACTCATGCCCATATTAATTTCAACGCGTACAAAACAGATGCTGACGGAGTTATTAAAAGAACTTTGGAAAATGATATCTGGGTGATTAACGTTGGCACCCAATATGACACCAGTAAAAAAGCCGTAGAGATTGCAGAGAAGTACGAAAAAGGGGTTTACGCTGCCATTGGTTTACATCCCCTTCATTTGAACGCCGGATTGGTGAGAATGAAAATAGACAAAGAAGAGATTGCTTTTAATTCCAGAGAAGAAAGTTTTGATTATGAAAAATATAAAGAGTTAGCAAGAAGCAAGAAGGTGGTAGCTATTGGTGAAACTGGCCTGGATTACTATTGGAAACCAAAAACCAAAAGAAAATTAGAGTTGTTTAAAGAGAAACAAAAAGAAGAACTTTCAAAACAGTTAAGGTTAGCTAAGGAATTAAATTTACCGGTCATCTTTCATTGCCGCATGGCCCATCAAGATTTAACTGGTTTTTTGTCTAATAATTCCGACATAAGGCCAGAAAAAGCTGTAGCTCATGGTTTCGTCGGAACCTTAGAAGAGCTTCAAAAATATTTAGATTTTGGATTTTACATTGGGTTTAATGGAATAATCTTTAAGAATATTGAAGGAATAAATTTTGAAGAAAGTATCAAACAGACACCTTTAGATAAAATTTTAATAGAAACCGATTGTCCATATTTAGCTCCACCACCTTTTGAAAATCAGAGGAATGAGCCTCTATGTCTAAAATATGCAGCCGAGAAAATTGCTAAAATTAAAAAGATAAACTATGAAGAAATATCGAGGATTACCACAGAAAATGCCCAAAAATTATTCAGATTGTCTTAAAATAACACTTTGACAAACTTTTAAAATTTGATATTTTCAAAAAGGAGGGTTAAAGGAGGAACAACCCTCTTTTTTATAGCTCTTTAGTGAGTAAATCAGTTCCTTCCAAATAAAAAAATAACAGAAAGAGGTGATAAAAATGTTGGAACTCGAAAAGTATATTTTACCCGAAATGAGAGCAATCTGGGGTAAAAAAGCAAGGTACAACTCGTGGCTTTTAGTTGAGGTAACGATTTTAAAAGCAAAAGAAGAACTTAAATTAATACCTGTAGGGATTGCGGCAAAGACCCGGGCTAGCGCCAAGTTTACAGTTCGGGAGATAGACAAAGAGGACGCTGCCAAGGACCAGGAGATGGTCAGCTTTTCCACTGTGGTTAAAAAGTCCTTGCCGGACGAAGTAAGACCCTTTTGGCATGGCGGTATTACCTCCTATGATATTTGGGAGCCAAGTCGGGCTCGCCAAATTAAAAAATCGTTTCTACTGATTAAAACGGCGGCGCTGGATTTAATTAATACACTGGAAAGTATAGCTGAGATGTACGAGTATGCTCGAGAGATCGGTCGGACCCATGGCGTCCAGGCGGAACCCATAACCTTCGGTCTTAAGATTCTAAACTGGTATGACGAGTTGCAGCGCGGACTTGAAAATCTGGAAGATAAAGAGCTGGCAGTGGCAGTAGGTAAGATTTCCGGAGCGGTTGGTAATTACGCAAACATTGATCCGAAGATTGAGGTAATTGTTTGTAAGAAACTTGGCATTCAGTCAGCCCAGATATCAACCCAAATCCTTAGCCGCGACCGGCATTATAATTTCCTTACCGCTTTGGCTTCTATTAACAACTCTCTGGAAAGATTTGCAACAAATATCCGTCTCCTCCAACAGACGGAGATTGGCGAAATAGAAGAGCCATTCAGTAAAGGCGGCGGGTCATCGGCTATGCCCCACAAAAGGAATCCAAATAAGTCAGAGAGGGTCTGCTCTTTGGCCCGATTAGTCCGGGCATTTACCATTGTCGCCGGAGAAAACCAAGCTCTTCAGTGGCACGAGAGGTCATTGGATGAATCAGCTAATGAAAGGTTTACTATTCCGCTTTCGCTGATGCTGACTTATTATAATCTTCGTCTGTTCAACCAGATAATGACAGGATTGAAGGTGAACACGAAGCGGATGCTGGAAAATCTTGTCCTGACAAAGGGCGTGATATTCTCCGAAAACGTGATGCTTGCTTTGACGAAAAAAGGCATGGGCAGGGAGGACGCTCGTCTTCTTGTCCAGAAGGTAGCACAGGAGACCTGGGAGCGCAGAGAAGATTTTGCAGCAAAGCTTAAAGCAGATTCCAGAATTACTGCGCTGTTGACCAATGAAGAAATCGATAACTGTCTGAGATCTGATCATTATCTCAAAAACATTCCCCAAATTTTCGCCCGCTTCGGAATTTAAGGTAGTAGAAAGGAGGCAATGTAACATGGGTAAGCGAATAGTGGATATTATAATAGGAAGCAAAACCGATCGTTCATTGCTAGAAGAAGCAGGAATGTTTGAGGTTTTAAAACGATGCGGAGTTAGCTATAAAGCATCAGTTATTTCAGCTGACCGGAACCCCGGGATACTTAAAGGCCATTGCGAGGAAGCTTTGCAAAACGGGGTAAGGACTTTCATTGCCGGTGCTGGAATGGTTGCCCGTCTGCCTGGTAGTATAGCTGCTATTGCAAAATATATTCCACCAGTTATTGGTGTTCCTCTCCCGTCAGATGATTTCCCTGATGCCCTAGATGCCATCCTCTCAATAACCAGAGCGCCAGCGGGTTGTCCCGTAGGATGCACTGGCGTGGGTAAGGTTGGTTTGAGGAATGCTGCTTTGTTCGCTGTTCAGATACTGGCAGCTAGCGATAATGAAAGAGGAAAAGAGATGAGGGATGGCCTTGTTGATTACTACAGCATCACTCGGAAAGACCCACAGCTAGCTTATATAAAGAGCAGAAAAAAGGAGGTGTGAGATGACACAGAGAGGAAAATTGGCAGAGGGAAAAACCAAAATCATTTGGTTAACCACTTGGCCAGAAGCAGTCCGGATTGAGAGCAAGGATGATATAACCGCTGGGGATGGAGCCAAGAAAGACGTTATCAAGAATAAGGGGGTTCTTTCTACAGAAACAACTTGTAACTGCCTTGCTTTATTAGAAATAAATGGTATCCCCACCCATCTTATTACTCGGTTGACTTCCAGGGTTTTCTTGGCTAGGAAAGTTAAGATGATCCCTATTGAATTAGTAGCTCGACGAATTGCTACAGGTTCTTATTTAAAGCGAAACCCAGAAGTAACTGAGGGTACGATATTTCAAGGGCTCGTTTTTGAACCCTTCTACAAGAAAGACGAACTTCACGATCCATTGATGATTTGGAATAAAGACAAAGAGCGTTTCGAACTCTTCGATGCTAAAAAACCTGTGGCTGAAGGATATCTTAACGATCTGTTGCCCGATGATATAGAGTTTTCCTCAGGTTACTTTCTTAAAGCGAACCAACTTAACGAGCTAGCTGATATTACCTGCCGTACTTTTCTAATCCTAGAGATGGCCTGGAAGAAGTTGGGGGTTACCTTAGTGGATCTAAAAATTGAATGCGGCTTGACCAGTCTAAACCAGGTAGTTGTGGCTGATGTGATTGATAATGACTCGTGGCGAATCTGGCCTGGTGGCAGAAAGGAAGAAATGAAAGACAAGCAGGTTTATAGAGAACTAAAGAGGACAACCACCGAAGCATTAGGAGCAATTGAGAAAAACTACCGGTGGGTAGCCATGCAGACCAGAAAGTTTATTTGATAAATACAAAATATCTATATTATTATGCGGGGACAGTTATTCTACTGAGTAGCTGTCCCTTATTAATTTTAAATAGACAAAGACCGAAAAAAAAGCTAAAATTAAAAATCCTCTATGAACTACAAACCTCAAGAAATTGAAACCAAGTGGCAAAAGCTTTGGGAGGAAAATAATTTCTACCAGGCAGAGGACTTTTCCAAGAAACCCAAAAAGTATATTTTGATTGAGTTTCCTTATCCTTCAGGGGACGGTCTCCATGTTGGCCATGTCCGTAGTTACTCAGCTTTAGACGCGGTGGCCAGGAAAAGCCGGATGGAAGG
>CAYWKA010000001.1:0-46567 GCA_964459265.1 uncultured Candidatus Saccharibacteria bacterium | reverse complement strand
ATGTCCGTAGTTACTCAGCTTTAGACGCGGTGGCCAGGAAAAGCCGGATGGAAGGATTTAATGTTTTGTATCCCATTGGCTGGGATGCTTTTGGTTTGCCTACTGAAAATTATGCCATCAAAACCGGCATTCACCCTCAAAAGGTAACTGAAGAAAACACTACTAATTTTAAGAGACAGTTGAAATCTTTGGGTCTTTCTTTTGATTGGTCAAGAGAAATTAATACTACTGACCCTGAATACTACAAATGGACCCAGTGGATTTTTCTAAAACTTTTTGAAAGTGGATTGGCTTATCGGGCTGAAATACCGGTTAATTGGTGTCCTTCTTGTAAGATTGGTTTAGCTAATGAAGAAGTAGTGGGAGGTGTTTGTGAGCGCTGCGGAGTTACCGTGGAGAAAAAGGTTCTAAACCAATGGATGCTAAAAATTACAGCTTATGCTGACAGGTTGATTGAAGATTTAGAAAAAGTTGATTATTTAGACAAAGTTAAGGTCCAGCAGGTAAACTGGATCGGCAAAAGTTATGGTAGTGAAATTGATTTCAAAGTTGAAGATTCAAAAGATATAATTCAAGTTTTTACTACCAGAACTGATACTCTTTTTGGGACAACCGCCGTGGTGATATCTTCAGAAAACCCTTTGGTTGAAAAACTGATTAAATCAGAGCATAAAGAAGAAGTCGAAAAATACATCACTGAAGCTAAAAAGAAAAGCGATTTTGAAAGAGGACAATTAGAGAAAGAAAAAACCGGAGTTTTTACCGGTTCCTATTGTATTAACCCGGCTAATGACGAAAAAATTCCCATTTGGGTAGGGGATTATGTGATAGCTACTTACGGCGGGGGAGCTGTAATGGTGGTGCCGGCCCACGATTACCGCGACTACGACTTTGCTAAAAAACATGGATTAAAAATTAGAGAAGTTGTTTTTGGCGGAGATATTACTAAATATGCTTTTGTTGGTTATGGAAAACTAGTTAATTCTGGCCAGTTTAATGGTTTATCTTCTGAGGAGGCAATTGAAAAAATTACTGCTTGGTTAGATAAAAAAGGAACTGGCAGGAAGAAAGTTCAATATAAATTACGTGATTGGGTTTTTTCCCGTCAGCATTATTGGGGAGAACCTATTCCAATTGTCCATTGCCCAAAATGCGGACAGGTTCCTGTACCAGAAAAAGATTTACCGGTTGAGTTGCCTTATGTTGAAAAATATCAACCTACCGGAACCGGAGAGTCGCCTTTGGCGGCAATTTCAGAATGGGTTAATGTTAAATGCCCAAAATGTGGATGGTCAGCTAAAAGAGAAACAGATACCATGCCCAACTGGGCAGGTTCTAACTGGTATTTTATGCGTTATTGTGACCCCAAAAATGACAAAGTTTTGGCAGATTCTAAAAAATTAAAATATTGGTTACCGGTTGACTGGTACAATGGCGGTATGGAGCATACTACCTTACATTTACTCTATTCCCGATTTATTTATAAGTTTTTACATGATATTAAAATAGCTCCGACCGTTGAACCTTATCAAACAAGGACTTCTCACGGTATAGTCTTGGCTGAAGACGGAAGGAAAATGTCCAAATCCTTCGGCAACGTCATTAACCCCGATGATATTGTTAAAAAATATGGAGCAGATACTTTAAGAATTTACGAAATGTTTATGGGTCCTTTTGGAGAAACCATTGTCTGGAGTACTCAGGGAGTAAAAGGAGTTTGCCGGTTCTTAGAAAAAGTTTGGAGTTTGATTTCAGAGAACACAGAACGTAAAGAAAGTAGCTCAGAAATTCTACGAGCTTTACATAAATTAAATAAAAAAATTGACGAAGATTTCAAAGCAACAAAATTTAATACTGCTGTAGCTGCTTTTATGGAATTCGTTAATTTATGCCGAGAAAAGAAAGAAGAAGTTGGGCAGGATACCATTGAAAAAATGTTAATTTTGCTTTCGCCTTTTGCTCCTCATCTCTCAGAGGAATTATGGCAGAAAGTGGGCTACAAAAAAAGTATCTTTTTTGAAAAATGGCCAAAACCACACCCGGAACTAATCAAAGAAGAAGTCGTGATTTTAGTGGTTCAGGTTAATGGTAAAGTTAGAGATAAAGTTGAAGTGGCAGTCGACATCTCAAAAAAAGAAGCTAACAAGCTTGCAATTTCTCGCCAAATCGTGCAAAAATGGATAGGAGATAAAGAAATAAAAAAGGTAATCTTTGTACCAGGTAAACTTATTAACTTAGTAATTTAGTTTAATGTGTGGCATTATCGGTTACATTGGTAAAAAATCAGCTTTTCCAATTTTACTATCTGGATTAAAAAGAATGGAGTATCGAGGTTACGATAGCTTCGGCTTTCTCGTTTTAGACAAAAGAACCCCTTTTTTATTTAAGAAGGTGGGAAAAATTTCTCAATTTGAGCAAAACTTTGCCAATCCAGATGGAGAAATTGGTATTGCCCATACAAGATGGGCGACAACCGGTAAAGTTACCGAAGCTAATGCTCATCCTCATGCTGATTGCCAGGGTAATATTTTTTTGGTTCACAATGGCATTATTGAAAATTATCAAAAGATTAAAAACCAGTTAATAAAAGAAGGTCATAAATTTACTTCAGAATGCGATACTGAAGTTCTTTGCCATTTAATTGAGAAGCACTTCCAAGGAAATTTAGAAGAAGCAGTGAGGAGAGCTTTAAGAGAAGTAAAAGGGGCTTACGGAATAGCTGTTGTCTCCAAAAAAGACCCAGAAAAAATTGTCGTAGCCAGACTATCTTCTCCTTTACTTTTAGGAATAGGGAATGACGAACTATTGGTTGCCTCTGATCCAGCAGCTGTCATTACTCACACTCGCCAAGTGATCAATTTAGATGACAATGAAATCGCTGTTTTAAAGCCGGACAATTTCTTTATTTTAAAAGAAAAACCTTTAGAAACTATTGAATGGGAAAGAGAAGAAGCTGAAAAGAAAGGGTACCCCCACTTTACGATAAAAGAAATAATGGAACAACCAGAAAGTTTAGCTAACACCTTAAAAGGAAGATTATCGGTTAATGAAGGCATGGCCAAGTTAGGAGGTTTGGAGGCGATTCAAGACAAATTAAGAAAAATCAAAAGATTAAATATTATTGCTTGCGGGACAGCCCGCCATGCTGCTTTAGTAGGTGAATATATGTTAGAAGAGTACGCTAACATCCCCACTGAAGTTGATTCGGGTTCAGAGTTTCGTTATCGAAAACCAGTTTTAGAAAAAGACACTGCTTTTATTTTTGTTTCTCAATCCGGAGAAACAGCCGATACCCTGGCTGCTTTAAGAGATGTAAAGCAAAGGGGATTGATAACCTTAGGAGTGGTTAATGTGGTAGGTTCTTCAGTAGCCAGAGAAACTGATGCCGGAATTTATATTCGTTCTGGCCCAGAGATTGCCGTAGCTTCAACTAAAGCCACTACTTCTCAAATCGCTGCTTTAGCTCTCTTAACTCTATTTTTGGGAAGACAAAGAGAGATGGCTTTGGTAATGGGCCAGCGAATTGCTAAAGAATTGGCAAGAATTCCCGAGCTGGCAAAGAAAATCTTAGAGCAAGATTCCCAAATTAAAGAATTGGCTGAAAAATATAAGGATTTTAATAACTTTATGTATATTGGCAGAAAGTACGATTATCCTACTGCCCGAGAGGGAGCGCATAAAATCAAAGAAGTAGCTTATGTTCATGCCGAAGGTTGCCGGGGGGGAGAGCTAAAACACTGCGAGTTAGCTTTGATTGACGATAATTTTCCCACCGTAGCCATTTGTCCTTCCAATAGCGTTTATGAAAAGATGGTTTCTAACATTGAAGAGATTAAAGTAAGGGGAGGGCCGGTTATCGCCGTAGCTACCGAAGGTAACGAAGAGATTAAAAAGTTAGTTGATGACGTAATTTATATTCCTAAAACCTTAGAGATGTTAACACCAATTTTAGCTTTAATTCCTCTGCAATTATTTGCTTATCATTCAGGGGTATTACGAGGATATAACGTCGATAAACCAAAAAACTTAGCTAAATCAGTAACCGTAGAATAAATGGAGGAAATTCTCTCAAAAAAATCTGGAGGGAGCATTATCTTATTGGGGAATGAAGCTATTGTTAGAGGCGCGTTGGAATCTGGTGTTCAGTTTGTTTCTACCTATCCTGGAACGCCAGCCTCAGAAATTGGCAATACTTTTTTTAAAATTGCTCCAAAGGCCGGGGTTTATTTTGAATTTTCTACCAATGAAAAAGTGGCTTTGGAAGCAGCTGTCGGAGCCTCTTTTTCCGGATTGAAAACTTTAATGGCAATGAAAAATTTCGGGACAAACGTTGCTTTAGATGCTTTAATCCCCTTTGTTTATACAGGAACTAAGGGTCCGACAGTAATAATATCTGCCGATGACCCTTCTTGCCACAGTTCAGCCCAGTCAGAAGAAAACACCAGAGGGATTTCTTATTTAGCTCATATCCCAACCTTAGAACCGGCCGATCCCCAGGAATGCAAAGAATTTACTAAATTAGCTTTTCAAATTTCAGAAAAGTTTAAAATTCCGGTAATGATTAGAACGACAACTCGGGTAGCCCACCAGCGAGGAATAGTAACCTTAAATAAAATCCAAATATCAAAATCAAAAACCCAAAAAGGTAAATTTATTAAAGATTCTAAAAAGTTCGTTACTCTGCCACCGAGAGTTATGGAGATGAAAACAGAACTTTTAGAGAAGATTGAGAGAATAAGAGATTTTTCTGAAAAATCCCATATCAACAAACAGTCATCAAGAAAATCCAATTTCGGGATTATTACCTCGGGCATATCTTATTTATATGTAATGGAAGCATTAAAAGAATTGAATTTAGATTTACCAGTTTTAAAGCTGGGATTTTTTTATCCTTTGTCCGAAAAGAAGATTAAGAATTTTATCAATCCGCCAGCTGGCGGATTGAAGAAGATTTTAATAGTTGAAGAATTAGAGCCGTTTTTAGAAAAAGAAGTAAAAATACTGGCTAAAGAAGTAAATTGTAAATTGGAAGTGATTGGTAAAAAGTTAATTCCCGAAGTTAATGAATTAAAACCCGGAATCGTTACTTTAGCTGTCGCAAAATTTACAAATAAAAAATATAATACACCGTCTACCAAATTTAAAATAGAGGTTCCTAAAAGATTCCCCCAACTTTGCCTCGGTTGTCCCTACTGGTTGGTCTTTGGGGGGATTAAAAAAGCCGTTGATACTAAAAATGTAGTTTTTGGCGGAGATATCGGCTGTTATATGTTAGCCGGTTTTCCGCCCCACTATCTTCAAGATTATCTTTCCTGTATGGGTTCTTCAATTGGCATTGCTCACGGAATTAAAAAAGCTACCAGTCAAAAGTTGATAACTATTATTGGCGATAGTACTTTTTTTCATGCCGGAATTCCTCCATTAATCAATACAGTTTTCAATAAGTCAAACCCTTTAATTATTATTTTGAATAATGAAACTACTGCTATGACCGGACACCAGCCACATCCGGCAGCTCCTGCTACACCTAATGGAATTAAAATTGAAGAAGTTGTCAGGGGTTGCGGGGTAAAGAACTTAAAAACAATTGACCCTATAAACCAGAAGGAATTTATTAAAACCATAAAAGAATTTTTAGGAAAACCAGAAGTTTCAGTAATAATTGCTAAAAGACCATGTATCCAAATAAAAAAATAAGGCAATTCAATATGGTAATAGTTGGAACGGGCGGCCAGGGCTTAATTACCCTTTTGCAAGTTTTAGCTGAAGCTGCTTTGATTGAGGGGCTTGACGTAAGGACTTCTGAACTTCATGGTTTGTCTCAAAGAGGCGGGTCGGTTGAGGTCCATATTAAACTTGGCAAGAAAGTTTATTCGCCTTTAATACCCCAAGGGAGAGCTGATTTAATTTTAGGCCTGGAAATGCAAGAGGCGCTTCGGTCTTATCCCTTGGCCAGCTCTAAAACAACCTTTTTAGTTAATAAACAAATCATCGCCATTCCTTTAGTCAAAAATCTAACCGAAGGAGAAGTTCTAAAAAATCTTAAGAAAATTAGCAAAAAAGTTATCTTAGTTCCGGCCAGTGAAATTTGTAAAAAAGAATTGGGAAAGGAAGTAGTAACGGGTATTTATCTAATAAGTGCAGTCGCTTTTAAAAATTTAATTCCCTTAAAACCTGCTTCAATTCTAAAAGCTATAAAAAAAATAATTCCAGCAAAATATCTGGAATTAAACCTAAAGGCCTTTAATTTAGCAAAAAAAACTTAGATTTTTTCGATTTGGGCGCCGAGTTTTCTTAATTTCTCTTCTATTTTCTCATAACCTCTGTCAACTTGAGAAATATTTTCAATTAAGGTTTTTTCTTTTGAAATTAAACCCGCTAAAATTAGAGCAGCGCCTGAACGAATATCTAAGGCGTTTAGATTATTGCCAGTCAACTCTTTTTTGCCAAAAATTAAAGCCCGATGAGGGTCGGTAATTTCAATATCTGCCCCCATTTTTCTTAATTCGTGAAGATATTGAAAGCGGTTTTCATATAAAGGTTCATGGATTAAACTTTTCCCCTGAGCTTGAGTTAGCAACACTGAAATTTGAGGCTGAAGGTCGGTTGGGAATCCAGGATAGGGAAGAACTTGGATTTTCGTGCATTTAAATTCGCCTGAAGGCTTGACTAAAATTTCACTATCAGAAGCTTCAAAATTAACTCCAATCTCTTTCATTTTTTCCAAAAACATTGTTAAATGTTCGGGATTGACGTTTTTTATTTTTCCCTCGCCTTCAGTTAAAGCAAAAGCAATTAAAAAAGTGCCAGCTTCCAATAAATCAGGGCAAATCTTAAATTCTGTTCCTCTTAAAGTTTCTTGCCCCTCAATTGTGATTGTATGAGTTCCTATTCCTTCAATAGGCAGCCCCATCTTTTTTAGAAAATTTCCTAAATCTTGAACCTGAGGCTCAGCGGCCGCCAGTTCAATTTTTGTTTTTCCTTTGGATAAAGCAGCTAACATCATTAAGTTTTCTGTTGCTGTTACGGAAAATTCTTTCAAAACTATCCTTTTTCCTTCCAGATTGTCCGGTGCTTCGAAGCAATAAAAACCATCTTTTTCTTCAATTCTTACTCCAAAATCTTCAAGGGCCTTAAGATGAGTAGAAATTGGTCTTAAGCCAATTTTATCTCCACCCGGATGAGGAATTCTTAGTTTTTTGAATCTGGCTAGAAGAGGTCCTATGAATAAAACCGAAACTCTCATTTTTTCAAAAAGATTTGTCGGAATTCTTTCGGGGATAATATTGGCCGGATTTATTTTGACTTTCTTTTCTCCTTGCCATTCTGCTTCAGCCCCCATCTGTTTTAAAATTTCAATTTGGTTTAAAACATCAGAAACAAGAGGCAAATTGTCTATTATTGAAGGTGTTTTGGAAAGTAAAGCAGCAGCCAAAACTGCTCCGGCTGCATTTTTATATCCTGAGATTTCCACTTCTCCTGAAAGAGAAAAGCCGCCTTTGATGAGAAATTTATCTTGCATAATTCACTTATTTACTTTACAATAAAAGATAATTTATGTCAAAAAGAGTTAAAAAAGTCGTCTGTTTGGGCGGCGGAACGGGCGTTTCAATAGTTTTATCTGGATTAAAAAAATATCCAATAGATTTAACTGCTATTGTCACAATGTTTGATAGCGGTGGGTCAAGTGGAAAATTAAGAAGAGAGCTTGGCATTTTACCTTTAGGAGATATAAGACAATGTTTAGTTGTTTTATCCAATAAGAAAAACCTAACTCCCTTTTTTAATTATCGCTTTGAAAAAGGCGAGCTGAAGGGACATAATTTTGGTAATCTTTTGATTGCAGCAGCTATAGGAGCTACAGGTAGCTTGACTAAGGCGATAGATAAGATAGGTAAAATTTTAAATGTTAGAGGTAAAGTGGTCCCGGTAACCTTAGAAAAAGCAGATATAGTGGCTATATTAAAAAATAATAAGAAAATAAAAGAAGAAGAAAAAATTATAAATTGCCCACAAGTATCTAAAATAGGTGTTAAAAAATTATTTTTAACAACTGAAACTAAAGCCAATCCTAAAGCAATTTCGGCAATCAAAAAGGCAGATTTAATTGTTATTACTCCTGGGAAACTTTATACCAGCGTTCTACCAATTTTTTTAGTTAAAGGAATTTCAGAAGCTGTTCGTAAGTCACCGGCTAAAAAAGTTTTTGTTTGTAATTTAATGACTCAAGTAGGCAATACCGATGGATTCAGTGTTGAAGATTTTCTGACAATTTTAGAAGAATATTTAGGAGAATCGACTATTGATTATGTTGTTTTTAACACCGGCAAATTATCAACTAAGCAAGTTAAAGAAGTAAGAAAAGTTTTTCCCAAAGCAGACTTCATTGATTATGATAAAAATTTGTTTAAAAAGAGAAATTTCATTGGCGCAGACGTTATTGACCGCCAGATTCAGAAATTAAACTCAGCAGATGTTTTGGTGAAAGGTGCTAACAAGAGGACAATGATTCTTCACCATTCGGACAAATTAGCTAAAATTTTATTTAAACTATGCAGGCGGTAATTTTAGCAGCCGGCCAAAGTTCTCGCTTTTGGCCTTTAAATAGACAGCATAAATCCCTCCTGAAAATAATGGGGAGGCCTTTAATTTGGTATACCATTGAAAGTTTAAAGGAAGCGGGGATTAGAGAGGTTATTATTGTTCAGGGGGCCAAAAAAGACGCGGAAGAAGAACTAAAGAATTACAATCTGGGAATAGATATTAAATACGTCATTCAGTCAGAAGCTAAAGGAATGGGGAATGCCGTAGTCCAGGTTCAAGACTTCATTTCCGGGCCCTTTTTTGTTCTTCATGCCCATAAAATTAACGCCGGAGATTTTATAAAGCCAATGACAGAGAAATTTAAAGAAAGTAAGGCGGAATTGGTATTCTTAGGAATTAAGACTGACCAGCCCTGGCTTTACGGAATGCTGAAATTGGAAGAAGATAAAGCCACGGGCTTGGTTGAAAAACCAAAAAAAGGGAAAGAGCCTTCAGATATAAAAGCAATAGGTATTTATTTATTGCCCCAAAAGTTTTTTGAATATTATAAAAAAGTACCCCGACATCAGTACGATTTTGAGAGCGCCTTAGACCTTTACGCAAAAGAAAATGAAGCCAGAGTAGTGATGGTTGAAGAAGAGCCAACTTTTTTAAAATACCCATGGCAGCTGTTCGGGGTCGCTAAAAATTTAATGAGTAAACATCTGAAACCGGAAATTGATAAAACAGCCAGGATTAGTAAAAATACCATAATAAAAGGTAATGTTCGCATTGGCAAGAATACCAAGATTTTTGAGGGGGCGGTGATTAAGGGCCCTTGTTATATTGGTGAAAATTGTGTGGTTGGGAATAATTCTTTAGTCAGAGAATATACTAATTTGGAGAACAATGTTCTAATCGGCGCTTTAGCTGAAGTGACACGATCAATTTTTCAAGAAGACATTCATACTCATTCAGGTTATTTTGGCGACTCAATTTTTGGCAGAGGCTGTCGCTTGGGAGCTGGCACTATTACGGCCAACGTCAGAATAGATAGGGGAGAGATAAAATCAGTCGTCAAGGGAGAAGAAATAAAAACCGACCTGACTTTTTTAGGAGCTATTATGGGAGAAAATACTAAAACCGGAGTAAACTGCTCTTTGATGCCCGGAGTTTTGGTTGGCTCTAATTGTTTAATCTGGCCAGGTTCAGTAGTATTTAAAAACATTGAGGACAATAAAAGTTTTCCATCTTGACAAACAAGCTTGTTTTTTATAATCTATCCTAATTAGTCAATTTCCTACCCTGAATGCTAGAAGAAAGGAGGTTATAGAGATGACGCACACGAGAGATCCTTGTTGGCCGGTTATTTCCGGACAATGCAGCGCCAGGCGATAGGCAGCGGTAGCCCGGGCAGGGCGGTAAAACTGCCCAACAGCTTTTGCGAGACGGGGATATGAAAGTCTTGCATCTGCTGACGCAGCACATTTCCGTTTCGTGAATGGAGGTGAGATGGATTCCAAACATTGTCCGCGAGATTGGGTTTTTTAAACACCCATAGTAGTTAACTCTCTACGTAGGTGTGGCGGCGCCGTATGGTCACCAAATATGTGGCGTCAATTTGGCGCCGCCACCCACAAACTCACTTCCTTATTCAGTCCCTGTTTTCCCCGCAGGGCCTTTTTCGTGATATACTAAAAAAATATGGACTCAATTTTGAGAGTGGCACCAAAAAATCTTAAAAAAATAGTTGAGATAACAGCCAAGGCTATCAAGCAGGGAAAAGTGGTAGTTTGCCCCACTGACACCCTTTATGGTTTAATAACCGATGCCAGAGACCAAAAAGCAGTTAAAAAACTTCTTAAAATAAAAAAACGCCAAAACTCAAAGCCAATCCCTATTTTTATTAAAAATATCAAAACAGCAAAAAAGTTTGCTAAAATTAACAAAGGACAAGAAGAGTTTTTAAGAAAAGTCTGGCCTGGTAAGGTCACCGCAGTTTTAGAAAGAAAAGGCCAGCTACCCAAGATTTTATTTAGCCAGAAAAAAACCATCGGCCTAAGAATTCCTAATTATAAATTAATCAATGAATTACTTAAAAAAATAAATTGTCCTTTAACTGGCACTTCAGCTAACATCTCTAATCTGCCACCTTCTACCAAGATAGAAGAGGTTATAAAACAATTTAAGAATCAAAAATATCAGCCAGATTTAATCATTAATGCTGGCGATTTAAAACCTTCTCGACCCTCTTTGGTGATTGACTTAATTCAGGGTTTTAAAATTTTAAGGCAATAACATGTTAGTTCCTTTCTCTCCACTCCATTTTTTCCATTATTTTTTAAGAAGAAAAGCCACTCAGTTTTTTACCAGTATTGCTATTCGTTCTCTGGCTTTAGGGATGATTTTAATTTTTGAACCAATTTATCTTTACACCTATTTTAATGACCTTCCTTTGACTATTTTGTTTTTCGCCGTCGTCCATGGACTCTACGGAATTTTGGCAGTTTGGGGTGGAAAAATAATGGCCAAGATCGGTCTTAAGCATGCTATGCTTTTTAGCCATTTTTTCTTTTTTGGCTATTACTTATGTTTATTCTTTCTTTACCACTCTTTTCTATTAATTCCTTTAGCTATTATTTTAGGAGCAGCCGGTATGACCTTCTTTTGGCCCGCTTTTCACACCGATTTTGCCCATTTTTCAGAAAAGGACTATCAAGGGAAGCAAGTTAGTAGAATGAATATTGCTCTCTCTATTCCTGCCATTATTAGCCCGATTATTGGCGGAGCTATTTTGAGCGCAGCTGGATACTCAGCTTTATTTATTACTGTTCTGGCGGTTCTTTTTGCTTCTTCCATTCCAATGTTTCTTTCTAAAGAGACCCATGTAGTTTATTCCGACTCCTACGCCAAGGCCTGGGGAAGAATTTTTAAAAAGGAGAATCGTAAAATCTCCTTGGCTTTTGCTGCCGATGGTGCAGAGTTGGGAGTTGATATATATCTTTGGCCCCTCTTTATGTTTGTTTTGGCTATTGGATATGCGGCGATGGGCGGAATCGCCACCTTTGCCTTAGCTGTAGCTACCATTTTTACTTTATATATGGGAAGAATTTCCGACAAGATTATTAATCGGGTAGAATTTTTAAATATTGGTTCTTTTTTGACTTCTATGGCTTGGGTAATAAAATATTTTGTCATAACTCCTTTTGATGCTTTTTTAGCTCATACTCTTTATCGAATTTGCCGAACTTCAGCCAGCATTCCTTTTCAAACTTTCTTTTATAAGAAGGCCTATTTAAAAGGAGCAGAGGCAGATGAATTTATAATTTATCGAGAAATTCTTGTTAACCTTACCCGCTCTTTTTTGTTTATAATTTTAGCTATAGTTTTTTTCTTTATTCCTCAAATTAATTTAGCTTTTATGGTTGCTGCCGTTATTTCTTTAGGCTTTATGTTTTTAGGCGTCCCCCCAAAATTTAAATTTCAATGATAAAATACGCTTTAATCAGTGTTTGGGATAAAACCGGAATCTTGGATTTCGCCTCTCAATTAACTAAATTGGGCTGGGAGATAATTTCCACTGGCGGTACAGCTAAAGTTTTGCAAGCAGCCAAAATTAAAGTAATTCCCATTGAGAAGGTCACCGGTAATCCAGAAGCTTTTGATGGTAGAATGAAAACTATCTCCTTTCAAATTGAATCAGCCATTCTTTACGATAGAAAAAACAAAAAACATCAAAAAGAAGCCAAAAAGTTAGGAATTCAACCAATTGATATGGTGGTTTGCAATCTTTATCCTTTTGAAAAGAAAAACTCCATAGAAAACATTGACATTGGCGGCCCGACCATGATTAGGGCAGCTGCCAAGAATTATAAATATGTAACGGTAATTATTGACCCCAAAGATTATCAAAGAGTTATAGAAATTCTTAAGAAAAAAAACAAAATCCCAGAAAAAGTTCGCTTGTTGTTAGCTCAAAAAGTTTTTCAGAAAACAGCCAAATATGATAAAGAAATTACCCAATATTTTAAGAATAGAAATTAAAAAATTTTTTGAAACTCGCTACGGTGAAAATCCTCATCTGAGAGGAGCTTTTTATCTTGATTCTAAAAATAAAGACCCTTTAGCTCTTCAGAGATTTAAAAAAATTCAAGGGAAAGAGATTTCTTTCAATAATCTTTTAGATGCTTCAGCTGCAATTTTAGCTATTTCTGAATTGGGAGGCAAAAAACCAACCTGCGTAGTTATCAAACACGGCAATCCTTGTGGAGCAGCTTTTGGTAAAGACATTAAAGATGCTTTCTTTAAGGCCTGGGAGAGAGGAGATTCTTTAGCTGCTTTTGGCGGAGTGATTATTTTAAACAGAGAAGTTACCGAAAGTTTAGCTAAATTAATGGCAAAATTTTTTTTTGAGGCATTATTAGTACCAAAAATTAAAAAACCGGCTTTAGCGGTTTTTTCAAAAAAACCTAAATTAATTATTTCAGTTAATCCGGCACTGAACTCCCCAAAATCATCAAAAGAGTTGGATATTAAAAAAATTAGAGGAGGATTTTTAGCTCAGGAGCCGGATTTAAAAGAAATTACGGAAAAAAACTTAAGGGTAGCTACTAAAATTAAACCAACCAAAAAACAAATAAAAGACCTTCTCTTTGCCTGGAAAATTTGTAAGGTTTCTAAATCCAATGCTATAATTTTAGTGAAAGACAAAACTCTCATTGCTTCGGGGGTAGGCCAGCAAGACAGGAAGAGATGTTGTGAATTAGCAGTGAACAAAGCTGGCAAGCGAGTCCCAAACACGGTGGCTGCTTCAGATGGCTTTTTTCCTTTTCCTGACAGCCCAGAAATTTTAATTAAAGCCGGGGTAAAAGCAATTGTTCAACCTGGCGGTTCAATCAAAGATAAAGACGTTATAGCTATTTGCAATAAATATAAAATCCCAATGGTCTTTACTGGAATTAGATGTTTTAAGCATTAAAAATATGTCTGCGAAAAAAAGAAACAATCAAGTATCCAAATTAATTGAAAAAGAAATAAAACGGCAGCAAGAAGGAATGGAGTTAATCGCTGCGGAAAATTACGCTTCAAAAGCAGTGCTTGAGGCCTTGGGCTCGGTTTTCACCAACAAATATTCGGAAGGCTATCCCGGTAAAAGATATTACGGTGGGCAGACTTTTACTGATGCTGTAGAAAATTTAGCTATTGAACGAGCGAAAAAACTTTTCAAAGCTGAACATGTCAATGTTCAGCCACTTTCCGGTGCGCCAGCCAATATGATCGTCTACAGCGCGATTTTAAAACCTGGCGACAAAGTTTTAGGAATGGACTTGTCTCATGGAGGTCACTTAACGCACGGACATCCCGTTACTTTGGCTGCCAAACTTTACAATTTTA
The DNA here is from genome assembly GCA_964459265.1 of uncultured Candidatus Saccharibacteria bacterium. Taxonomy (GTDB): domain Bacteria; phylum Patescibacteriota; class Minisyncoccia; order Minisyncoccales; family Paceibacteraceae; genus Paceibacter. Next base: position 32,650 of record CAYWKA010000001.1, on the reverse strand, counting down.
TCCGATATAAAACGAAAACCGATGGCTTAATTGATTACGAAGAACTCAAAAAAATTGCCCAAAAAGCAAAACCAAAATTAATGCTGGCCGGATTTTCCTCTTACACAAGGCAAATTGATTATAAAAAGTTCTGTGATATTGCAAAAAAAGTTGGAGCGGTTTCTATGTTTGACATGGCTCACATCGCCGGTCTTATTGCTGGTAAAGCTATTCCCAATCCAGTCCCTTATTTTGATATTGTTACCACGACAACTCATAAAACTTTGAGAGGGCCGAGAGGAGGGATGATTTTATGTAAAAAAGAATTCGCCCAAATCATAGATAAAGCGTGTTTTCCAGGTTTTCAGGGTGGGCCACATATGAATAATATCGCCGCCAAAGCAGTGGCTTTCGGGGAAGCTTTGAAGCCGTCATTTAGGGTTTATGCCAGACAAGTTCTAAAGAACGCAAAAGTTCTGGAGAGAGAGTTGAGAAATTACGGATTTAAAATTATATTTGGGAAGACAGAAAATCATATGGTTTTAGTCGATGTCCTTAAATCGAAGAATCTAGGCGGGAAAGAAGCTGAAACTGTCTTAGACGAAATAGGTATTACTGTTAATAAAAATGTAATCCCCGATGACGCCAGAAGCCCGGTAGATCCAAGCGGGATTCGTATTGGTATCCAGGCAATTACTACGAGAGGTATGAAAGAGAAGGAAATGAAACAAATTGCCAAATGGATAAATGACGCAATTAAAAACCGTAAAAATAAAAGGTTTTTGAAAAAACTTCACAAAGAAGTGATCAAGACGTGCAAAAGATTTCCTATTCCAGGAATTTCATGAAACTTCTTGACGGAAAAAAGCTCTCAGAGAAAATTCTGGCTAATCTTAAAAAGCAGATTAGCCAATCTAAGTTACGTTTAAGATTGGCCGTAATTCAAGTGGGAGAAAATTTAGTTTCCCAGGTTTTTATTAACCAAAAGAAAAAGGCCTGCCAGAAGACAGGCATTGATTTTAAGTTGTTCAAATTTCCGGCAAAAATCGGAAAGTTGGAATTAAAGAAAGAGATTGAGAAAATTGTTAGAGACCCTGCTAATTCTGGAGTAATTATTCAACTGCCAGTGCCGAAAAAATTTCAACCAGAAGAAGAATTTACGAATTTAATCCCCGACGAAAAAGACATAGATGTTTTATCTGAAAAAAGTTTTGGAAAATATTTTTTTACCGGTCTTAAAATCTTACCACCTGTAGTCGGGGGTATTTTCCGCCTCTTAAAAACTTATAAGATTAGATTAAACGGAAAAAATGTTGTTGTTGTTGGGATGGGAAGATTGGTTGGCATTCCCTTAATTCCTCAACTTTTAAGAGAATTTGCCACCCCTACGATTATAAATGTTTTCACTAAAAACCCTTCTTTTTTTACAAGAGAAGCTGATATTTTAATCTCAGGAGCTGGAAAACCAAATTTAATCTGCGGGGAGATGGTTAAACAAGGAGTGATAATTATTGATGCCGGGACAACCCTAAAAAAGGGGAAATTAGTCGGCGATGTTGATTTTAAATCGGTTTCTCGAAAAGCCAGCTATATTACTCCAGTTCCTGGCGGCGTAGGACCCTTAACTGTTGCCTGTCTCTTGGAGAATTTAGTAGAGCTCAACAAATAAAATGTGCCGCGGGTGGGACTCGAACCCACATGGGATTACTCCCATACGATTTTGAGTCGTACGCGTAAACCAATTCCGCCACCGCGGCCTGCTTTTGATTCTAACAAAATTTCTCTTATTTTTCCAGCCGGTAACCACATTCCTTATTGGAGCATTTGATTTGTCCCCTTTTTGTTTGCATTAAAAGAGAACTGCATTTAGGGCACTTTTCGCCAGTAGGCTTATCCCATAAAGCAAAATCGCATTTGGGGAACAGATTGCAGCCATAAAAGACCTTCATTTTTTTAGTTCTTTTTTCTACTATCTTGCCCTTGCCGCATTTGGGGCATTTTACGCCCAAATCATTTTCTTCCAAAGATTCAGTATATCTGCACTTAGGAAATTTGGAACAAGCATAGAATTTCCCAAATTTCCCCAAACGAATTAAAAGAGGAAAGCCGCATTTAGGGCAAGTTTTTTTGGTTGGTTTTTCGGTCACTTCTTTTTTAGAAACCTCCTGGTATTTCTTTTGAAGATTTTCTTCAAAAGGTTCATAAAACTCTCTAATTATCGGAACCCATTTTTCTTCGCCTTCAGCAATTTTATCTAAATCTTCTTCCATTTCAGCTGTAAACTGAATATCAACAATTTTGGGAAAGTGTTTCACTAAAAGGTCGTTGACCACCGTACCGATTTCTGTCGGCCGGAATTTCCGGTTTTCATCTTTTTCAATATAATTTCTTTCTTGAATAGTTGATAAAATAGGAGCATAAGTTGAAGGTCTGCCGATACCATTTTCCTCTAAGGCCTTAATTAAAGTGGCTTCGGTATATCTGGGAGGAGGTTGAGTAAAATGTTGAGAGGGGATTAGCTTAATAAGTTCTAAGATTTCATCTTTTTCTAAGGGCGGTAATTCGTTCTCTTCATATTTAATCGGGCAGACTTTTAAAAATCCATCAAATTTTAAAATTTGACCGGTAGCTCGAAACCCATAATTTTCAGCTTCAATATCAACCTTAGTTGAATCAAAGACAGCTTGGCTCATTTGACAAGCAATAAATCTTCGCCAGATTAGATCGTAAAGCTTTAATTGCTGGGCGTCTATCTTAATTTTTCCCGGTTCTCTGTTAGGATAGGTTGGCCTAATAGCTTCGTGGGCCTCTTGTGCTCTACCTTTTGCTTTATACTTTCTTAAAAATCCCGCCCAATATTTCTTTCCATAATTTTCTTCAATAAATTTTTTGGCCGAAAACAAAGATTGGTTTGAAAGATTCAAAGAATCGGTTCGATGGTAAGTAATAAACCCTTTTTCATAAAGCCGTTGAGCCAACTGCATGGTCAGTTTGGCGGGAAGTCTAAGTTTTTTCCAAGATTCTTGCTGCAAGGTAGAGGTAGTAAAAGGTGGCAGGGGATTTCTCTTAACTTCTTTCTTCTCAGTATTTATTATTTGATATTCCGCTCCTTTTAAATCTTTAATAATTTTATCTGCTCCCTTTTTATTTTTGATTGTCAACTTATCTAAAACTTTTCCGTCCTTCTTTATTAGTAAAGCCTTAAATTCATTTCCGATTTTCGATTTCAGATTTTTGATTTTTTTCAGAAGTGCTTCAATAGACCAATATTCTTCGGGTTTGAAGTTTTGTATTTCTTGCTCTCTTTCACAAACTAGCCTTACTGCTACCGATTGGACCCTTCCAGCTGAAAGCCTTCTGGCTACTTTCTTCCATAGGAAAGGAGACAGCTTGTAACCGACAATTCTGTCTAAAATTCTTCTGGTTTGTTGAGCATCTACCAGGTTTATATCAATCTTTCTGGGTTTTTTTAAGGCCTCTTCAATAGCCGACTTAGTAATTTCATGAAACACAATTCTTTGATATTCTTTTTTGCCGTCCAAGTTCAAAAGACAAGCTAAATGATAAGCAATAGCTTCTCCTTCCCTGTCTTCATCTGTCGCCAGGATCACCAAATCCGTATCTTCGACAGCTTTTTTTAATAAATTGACGGTTTTTTTGGCTTTAAGAGGGACGACGTACTTTGGCTGGAAGTTATTTTCTAGATCAATCCCGAATTCAGCTTTCGGCAAATCCCTTATGTGGCCATAAGAAGACAGAACTCTGTATTTAGAGCCCAGAAATCTTCCTATTGTATTTGATTTAGTTGGGCTTTCAACGATAACTAATGGCATAAATGTTTCCTCCCAAGTTTCGTATAGTACCTTTTATTTCTAAAACCGCTAAAAGGGAAGCCACTTTTGGAGCTGGCAATTTTGTTCTTTCAATAATTTTATCAACGTCCAAAGAGCCTTCTTTTAAGATGTCTAAAATTAAAGCCCCCTCCTTATTGTTGCTTTTGGCAGGTCTATTAATTTCATAAATTGATAGATTGAGGTTCAATTCTTTTAAGATATCGTTGGCATTTTCAACTAATTTAGCTCCGTGTTTGATTAAATAATGGCACCCTTTGGAATTAAGCGAACGAACGGGGCCGGGCAGAGCAAAAACTGCCCTTTTTTGTTTTCTGGCCCAGTCGGCAGTAATCAAAGCGCCTGATTTTTTCTTGGCTTCTACTACTAAAACTCCCAAGGATAGTCCGGAAACTATTCTATTCCTTTGAGGAAAAGTAAAATGGGTGCCAGAAGTTTCCGGTGGATATTCAGAAACAAGAGCGCCGCTGGCTTCTAAAATTTCTTTAGCCAATTTTAGATTTGATTGAGGGTAAATACTCTTTTCGTCCAAGCCAGTTCCTAAAACCGCAATAGTTCTTCCTTTCTTTTCCAAGGCAGCTAAATGAGAAACAGTATCAATTCCCGGAGCTAAACCAGAAACAATAGTTAAGCCAGCTTCAGCCAGGTCGCCGGCAATTTCCCAAGCCAACTCTTTACCATAGGGAGAACATCTTCTGGTTCCGACGACGGCAAAACAATTTTCTTCAGGGCTAAGCTTTCCTTTGAAATACAGAACTTTTGGAGGATTTTTGATTTCTTTTAAAAGCTTAGGATAATCCTGATCTTCAATAGTAATTTTTCTTATATTTTGCACGTTCCTTAAAGATATCACTTAGCTTTCATTTGGCAAGCTTCCATTTATGGAAGTGAAGGTGGAAGAAGAGGATGAAGTCCTCTTCGCCCTCTCAATAGCTTCAGAAAGCATTTGGCAGTAGAGGTTGAGACCGACCGAATTTATGTTGCCGGATTGTTCTTTTCCTAAAATATTGCCAGCTCCTCTGATTTCTAAATCACGCAGGGCAATTTTATAACCTGAACCCAGTTCGGTAGCTTCCTTGAGGGCGTCCAATCTGGCCTTAGCACTTTCCGATAAATGACCACTATAGAAAAAGAAAGCTGAAGCCGGAATAGACGATCTGCCAATTCTTCCTCTGATTTGATAGGCCTCAGCTAAGCCCAACCTGGTAGCGTCAGCCACAATTAAAGTATTTACGTTAGGAAAGTCCAAACCATTTTCAATAATAGTAGTAGCCACCAAAACATCAATTTCTCTGTTCTGAAAATTCTCCATCACTTTTACCAGTTCTTTTTCTTTCAATCTGCCATGGGCTATACCGATCCGCCAGCTGGCTGATGCTTTGGGTACTAACTTCTCTAAGAATTTTTTAGCAGTTTCAATGGTCTCCACTCTGTTATGCAAATAATAAACCTGCCCTTTTCTTTTCAGTTCTTCTTTAATCGCCTGAGCGATAATTCTTTCTGACCAAGGCAAAATGCTGGTTTTGACTGGTAATCTACCAATTGGGGGAGTTTGGATGATGCTTACATCTTTAAGTGAAGATAAGGCCAAATAAAGAGTACGAGGAATGGGAGTTGCTGAAAGCGATAAGACGTCTAAAGAAGTCCTAACTTTTTTTAATTTTTCTTTCTGCCTTACACCAAATCTTTGTTCGTCATCAATAATTAAGAGCCCCAACTTTTTAAATTCAATATCAGAAGACAAAATTCGGTGAGTACCGATAACTAGATCTGTTTTGCCAGTTTTTAAGTTTTCTATAACTTTTCTCTGCTCTTTTTTGGTTTGCAGACGGGAAAGAAGAGAAAATTTAATTGGTAGACTTTCTAATCTTCTTTTAAAACTTTGAAAGTGCTGATTAGCTAAAATAGTTGTCGGGCAAATCATAGCTACCTGATAGCCGGATTTAATTACTTTTACCGCCGCTCTTAGAGCTATTTCGGTTTTACCAAAACCGACATCTCCGCAGACAACTCTATCCATAGGTTTTTCTTCTTCTAAATCTTTCTCTACTTCCGCTAAAGTTTCAATTTGGTCAGGGGTCTCTTCGTAAGGAAAGCCCTCGGCTATTTTAAAATCTATTTCATCGACTACCCGAGCGCCAGCGAAGGGTGAAGATGAATGGAATTCATCGACTACCCGAGCGCCAGCGAAGGGTGAAGATGAATGGAATTCATCGACCGCTAAATAAGGAGGCCGAGTAGCTACTTCTCTTTTGGCATAAATATCTAAAAGCTCTTTAGCTAATTTTTCGGTTTCTTCTTTAACCTTTCTTTTAGTTCTTTGCCAGAAAGAAGAGCCCAATCTGGAAATTTTTGGCTCAATGAAACCAATGTATCTAGACAATTTTCTTTCCAAACCCAGGGGCACCAATAATTTATCCCCCTGAGCATAATCCAAAGTATAATAATTTTGCTTGATTCCAGAGAATCGAGCTACCCCATGGTCTAAGTGAACTAAGTAATCTCCAGACTTCAATCCCTTTAGATCAGAGAATAATTTTTGGGACTTTAATTTCTTTTTTAATCTTTCTTTAGCTTCTCTCTCATCTTTTATTTGGTAGGGGAGCTTTTCAATATTTTCAATTTTATTTCCCAGAAAATCAAAGCGAACAGCTGAGTTCAAATTAACCGGAAAAACATCAACAATTCCGCCTCTCTGGGAAAACTCGCCAAGTTCGGTGACTTTTAACACCTTCTCGTAACCCATTTCGTCAAGTTTTCTTAAAAGTTGAGAAAAGTTATACTCTCGTCCTTTTTCTAAAAAAAGAGTGTTGTCCTCAAAAAAGGATTGAGTTTTTCTGGCCACCAGAATCTTATTTAGATTCCGTTCAAACCAAAAGCTCCCCTTTTCCAAAAAGTAGGGGGTGATACCAACAATTAAGACCCCGCCAGCAAAACTGGTCCTTGACAAATTCATCTAAAGTATTATAATATATTATCTAGAACCTATCAATATTTTATTTTTTCTTGCGGTCTATCTGCGAGTGGCTTACCGAGCACATAAATTTTTTTATGTGCTCGGGACGAAATCTAAGTAATCCCTCCTTTAACTTAGAGCCAAAAGTTATGGATTAAAACTTATGTTTCGATTTCATAACGCTCGCAGGTAGGCCGGAGGATGAAAATAAAAAAAAGGAGGCAAAATTGCTGGACTTCTTTTTTAAAATAGCAGAGGTGACGGCTGATGTGGTTCTCATTTTTGCCGGCGTCTTTCTTTTGACCATTGCAGAGTTTGAACTTAAAAAGAAACAGCGGAGGAAAGAAGAAAAAGAATATCTAGAATTCCGACGTCATCACCTCTCAGGACCCCAAGCCCAGCGTCACCGTCGGTAGCGCTGGGTTTTCTCATTTATTAAACTTACTCATCGTTTTTTCCAATCCTTCTTTCAGAAACAATTCAACCGCTTCAGCGGTTTTTTTTATTACTTCTTTAATAATTTTCTCTTCATCCTTATTAAATTTTTGAAGGACAAACCTTTCTGGATTTTTTGGTTTGCCGGTTTTGGGGCAAATTCCAATTCTAAATCTAATAAAATTTTTAGTTTCTAATTCTTTAATAATTGATTCTACTCCCTTATGGCCGGCTGAACCTCGACCTTTGACAATTCTAATTTTCCCCAAAGGCAAATCGATATCGTCATGCACAACAATCAGTTTGGAATTTGGAATTTGAAATTTGTTAATTAACTGTTTTACAGCTTTCCCGGAAAGATTCATAAAAGTTTTTGGTTTAGCTAAAATTACTTCCTTTAGACTTAAGGATTCGAGCTCGTCAATGATTCCGGTGCCGATATTATGACGAGTTTTTTGATATTTTTTCCCGGGATTACCCAAACCAACGATTAAAATCATGAGATTCATTTATTATATTATATATTGTAAAATAAAAAAATCCTGATATAATTATATATATGAAAAACACCCTTTCTTTTTTTTGGGAGGTTGCCAAGATTGTCATTATTGCTTTATTAATAGTCATTCCTATCCGCAGTTTTGTATTTCAGCCGTTTTTTGTCAGGGGTCAAAGCATGGAGCCCAACTTTGAAAATGGCGACTATTTAATTATTGATGAAATTTCTTATTATTTTAACGAGCCTCAAAGAGGAGAGGTGGTGGTCTTCAAATATCCCAATGATCCTTCTCAGCGCTATATTAAAAGAATTGTTGGTCTGCCCGGAGAAGCAATAGAGATAAAATCCGGCCAAGTTTTAATTTTTGATCAGGAAGGAAGCCAGATTTTAGATGAGTCAGATTATCTTGATTCTTCCGTTCAAACTCTGGGCGACAGTAAGGTTACTTTAAGTAAAGATGAATATTTTGTTTTGGGCGATAATAGATACGCTTCTTCGGACTCCCGACGCTGGGGAGTATTACCCCGAGAAAATATTATTGGTCGAGTGTTTGCTAGGGCTTGGCCCTTTACTGTTTTAGCCAAATTCGAAACTCCAGAATACCAATGAAATAAATATGAGTAAAAAACCCAAGTTTCAAAAACCTACCGGAATGCGCGACATCTTACCGGGAGACCAGAAGTATTTCCAGAAAATTTACAATATTTGTGAGAATATCGCCAATTTTTATAGGTTTGAAAAAATAGAAACACCTATTGTTGAAGAAACTGAGCTTTTTTCCAAAGGAGTTGGTCTGGCTACAGAAATTGTCGGAAAGCAGATGTATAGTTTTAGAAGTAAAAGTGGGGATCATCTTACTTTAAGACCGGAAGGAACCGCTTCGGTTGTCCGCGCTTACATTGAGCACGGTATGTCGAATCTTCCCCAACCAGTGAAACTCTGGCACTTCGGCCCTTATTTTCGTTATGAGAAGCCTCAGGCTGGCAGATATCGTCAGTTTTGGAACTTTGGTTTTGAAGCCCTGGGGGAAGAAAATCCCGTAGTTGACGTCCAGATTATTCAAATTTTTTACAATATTTTAAAAGAGCTGAAGTTTAAAAATTTAATTATAGAAATAAACAGTATTGGTGATAATCAATGCCGGCCCTACTATAAAAAACTTTTAGTTAATTATTTTAGGTCCCGCGAGTCAGCTTTATGTGCTGATTGCCGCCGTCGCTTAAGAGAAAATCCTTTAAGGATATTAGATTGTAAAGAAGAGAAGTGTCAAAGGATAATCACTCAAGCTCCTCAAATGATTGACCACCTTTGCGAAGATTGCCACTCTCACTTCAAAGAAGTTTTAGAGTTTTTAGACGAGATAGAATTACCCTACCGTTTAAATCCTCATTTAGTCCGGGGGTTGGACTACTACACTAAAACTGTTTTTGAAATATTCGAAGAGGACACATCCTCTTCTCAAGCCCTCGCTGGCGCTCGGGCTTCCGATGAATCTAAGGAAGAAAAAACTCAAGGAGCGCTGTTGGGCGGGGGAAGATACGATAATTTAGTTAAGCTTCTGGGGGGAAAAGATACTCCGGCTTGTGGCGGTGCTTGCGGAATAGATAGGGTAGTCAATTTGATGAGAATTAAAGCTATTAAACTTCCTCAGTTTCCTTCCCCAGGGGTTTATTTAGCTCAACTGGGTAGCTTGGCCAAAAGAAAAAGTTTAAAATTGATGGAGGAATTCAGAAAAGATAAAATTCAAGTGGCTGAATCTTTAGGCCGGGATTCTTTGAAAACCCAACTTAAAACAGCAGATAAATTAGGAACCGAGTATGCTTTAATTTTAGGTCAAAAAGAGGCCTTGGAAGAAACTATTATTCTTAGAGATATGAAAACTGGTCAGCAAGACACAATAAAATTAGAAAAAGTGGTCAGCGAACTTAAAAAAAGATTAAAAAGTCGATGAATCTAAAGATTCATCTCCATCTGCGCTTTTATTTATAAAAGCTTGCTAAATAACATGGACTGTCTTTTTTGTAAAATCGCCAATAAGGAAATGCCATCAGAAATAGTTTACGAGGACAATGCCGTTTTAGCTTTTAAAGATATTAAACCGGTAGCTCCGGTCCATCTTTTGGTTATTCCCAAAAAACATATTCCTTCAGTTAATCATTTAACCTCAGAAGATAAAGACTTAGTTGGAGAACTCTTTTTAGTTGCTCAAAAAGTGGCCAGAGAACAGGGGGTAGCCGAGACCGGTTACCGGTTAGTTTTTAATATTGGAAAAGATGCTGGCCAGACAGTCGACCACTTACACTTACATTTAATAGGGGGAGAAAAACTATCATGGGCCTAGAAGTAAAAAGACAAGATAAGGAATCAAGTCAGGGCTTAATTCGCCGTTTTACTAAGAAACTTAAACAAAGCGGAATTTTGGTTAGGGTCAGAAAAACTCGTTATAAAGATAAACCTAAAAGTCGCCAAATGAAAAAAAGGGCCGCCTTAAGAAGAGAAGAAACAAAAAAAGAATACGAGAAACTTAGCAAATTGGGCAAAACCCCAAAATAATAAATGACTCTTAAAGAGAAAATTCAAACGGACTTAAAAACAGCAGTAAAAGAAAAAAATGAAACTTTTACTTCTGCTTTACGTTTACTCTTAGCGGCTGTTTTAAATAAAGAAAAAACAAAAAGGTATAAAATTAGTCAAGAAAAACCGGACTTGACGGAAGATAAATTAGTCAAAGAAAGTCAACTGACTGACGAAGAGGTAATTGAAGTAATATCCTCTGAAATTAAAAAGAACAAAGAAGCGATTGTTGATTTTGAAAAAGGGGAAAGGGAGGACTTAGTAGAAAAAGAAAAAGCAGCAATTGAAGTTTGGCAAAAATATTTACCAGAGCAGCTTTCTGACCAAGAGCTTAAAAAAATAATCAAAGAAGCTATTGAAAAAGTAGGAGCTAAAGAAGCCAAAGATATGGGTAGAGTAATGGCAGAATTAATGCCTCAAATCAAAGGAAAAGCCGAAGGAAGTCAGGTTTCCAAAATAGTCAAAGAATTGTTAGAGATAAGATGATCGCAGTTAATAATTTGACTAAGGTCAAGATTGATAAGGAGCTTTTAAAAAAAATTGCTAAAAAAATTTTAGAAAAAGAATCCGCCAGCCGGCGGAAAAAAGAGTTTGAAGTATCAATCGTCTTAGTTGGAGCAGAGAGAATAAAAGAGTTAAATAAAGAATATAAAGGGAAGAATCAAACAACTGACGTATTGGCCTTTTCCTATGATGATTCTGGAGAAATAGTAATTTGCCCGAAAGAAGTTAAGAAAAATTCTAAAAAAATTAGTTCTGATTTCCAAACTGAGTTAGCGCGAGTTTTAATCCACGGTCTTTTACACCTTTTAGGTTTCCATCACCAAAGCTCAAAAGAGGAAAAATATTTATCTCAATTCTATGGCTAAAACCCATATTATAACCGGTTTAGATGTTGGGAGCTCTAATATAAAAATACTTCTGGTTAGTCAGGAAAAAGAACAGGAGCCCCAGGTAGTTTTTCAGACCAAGGAAAGCTCCACCGGCATTAGAAGAGGAGTGGTGGTAGGGGTTCAAGAACTCTCCAATACTCTGACAAATATCTTTTCTCAAGTTGAAGAAGAAGCCGGCTTTAAGATTGACTCAGTTTTTGTTAATGTCGACGGTGGCCATATTTTTTCTCTTCCTTCTCGAGGCACTATAGCTGTATCGCGGGCTGACCAAAAAATTTCTGAAGAAGATATCAGCCGAGTTTTACAAGCGGCCCAAACTATTTCTTTACCATTAAACAAAGAAATCTTTGACGCTTATCCCCGAGAGTTTATTATTGACGGGGAGCGGGGGATAAAAGAAGCTTTAGGATTACAAGGGGTAAGGCTGGAAGCCGAAGTTTTAGTATTAGGAGGATTCTCGCCTTATTTAAAAAATCTTTCCCAGGCAGTTTTAAATTCTGACTTGCAGGTTTCCGATGTTATCCCTTCGCCCATGGCGGCAGCCAGGGCAGTTTTAACCCCCCGCCAGAAAGAATTGGGAGTGGCAGTGGTAGATATCGGGGCTGGTACTACTGGCTTGGCGGTTTTTGAAGAAGGAGATTTAATCCATTTAGCTATTTTACCAATGGGATCTGGCAACATTACCAACGATATTGCCACGGGCTTAAAGTTAGATGTAGACGTAGCTGAAAGAGTAAAAGTTGAATTTGGTTCTGCTTTAGCTAAAAGAGAAAAAAAATCTGGTTCCCGAATCAAAGAAAAAATTAAACTGGCTGAAGAGGAAGAGCCCTTGGTTTTTTCCAGGAAAGCTTTAAACAGAATTATTGAAATAAGAACATGTGAGATTTTTGAAGAGGTTCAAAAAGAATTAAAGAAAATTTCCAAAGAGAAACTTTTGCCAGCCGGGATAGTTCTTACTGGCGGGGGAGCTAAACTATCCCAAATAGTGGAGTTAGCTAAAAGAGAGTTTAAATTGCCTTGTAAAATCGGTAAACCCCGAGGATTCTTAGATTTAGAAAGCGACCCCGCTTGGGCTACTGCCTGCGGCTTAGTTTTAGGCGGAGTGGATGATTTAACGGGAGAAGAATCTTCTGGCCTGGGAGAGTTTGGTAAGGGGATTGGCAGTAAAATAAAAAAAATCTTTAAAACCTTCCTTCCCTGATAAAAATTTTAAAGAAATTTTTGTCAGGGTCGATGAAATCTTAATGATTTCAGAAGACTCTTAAAATTATGAAACCAAATAAAAAAATAAAAGTAGTAGGAGCAGGCGGTTCCGGGTCTAACGCTGTTTCCCGGATGAAAAAATGCAAAATTTCGGGAGTAGAATTGATTGCTCTTAATGCTGATGCCCAGGACCTCAAGAAAACTAAGGCTGATCTTAAAATAAGAATCGGCAGAAAGCTAACTCAGGGTTTGGGAGCCGGAATGAACCCTAGCGTTGGCAGGCGGGCAGCCGAGGAACAACGAGAGGAAATTCAGTCAGTCCTTAAAGGAGCTGATATGATTTTTATTGTTTACGGAGCTGGCGGAGGCACTGGTACAGGAGCCGGTCCCGTGGTGGCAGAAATTGCCAAGAGCTCCGGAGCCCTGACCGTGGCAGTAATTACTCGACCTTTTTCTTTTGAAGGAGAATTCAGGCAAAGATTAGCTCAGGCCGGCATAAGACGAATTAAAGAAAAGGTAGACAGCTTAATCGTTATTTCCAATGATAAACTTTTAGAAATTTTAGATCCCCAGACCACTATTATGAATGCTTTTTGGGCCTGTGATGAAGTTTTAAGGCAGGCAGTTCAAGGTCTCTCTGATTTGGTGATGTTGCCAGGCATTATTAATGTTGATTTTGCTGATGTTAAAGCAATTATGAAAGATTCTGGTACCGCCCTTTTTGGTGTAGGTCGGGCCCAGGGGGAAAAAAGAGCAGAGAAAGCAGCTAAAGCAGCCATTACCAACCCTTTATCCGATATTTCTCCCAGGGGAGCCAAAGGAGCATTGTTTAATGTCTCTGGAGGTAAGGATATTTCTCTTTCTGAGATAGATGAGGTAGGAAAAATCATTGCCGAGGAGATAAATCCGGGGGCAAAAGTTATTTTTGGGGCGGTTCAAGACGAAAAATTAAAGAAAGGAGAGCTAAAAGTGACAGTAATTGCCACCGGCTTCTAAGTTTTGAGGTTTTCCACAGGGTAAGCTCTTGACCTCCGATTGACGGAGGTCTTTTAAATGGTTAAGATGAAATAACCTTCCCTGTTTTTTTATTGCCTATGTCAGAAAATAAAATTACCAAAGTTCAAAGAAGAGACGGAACCATTATTGATTTTGATCAGAGCAGGATTACTAACGCCATCTTCAAAGCTATTACTGCTACTGACCAGGGCGATGGCCAAAAAACCAAAAAACTTTCTGATAAAGTAGTTCAACTTCTAAACCGAAGGTTTAAAAAAGAAGAAATCCCTCAAGTAGAACAGATTCAAGACATTGTTGAAGAGGTTTTAATTTTGGAAGGTCTGGTAGAGACCGCTCGAGCTTACATATTATATAGAGAACAAAGAAGAAGAATCAGAGAGGCGGTAGCCGTAGTAGATGAATCCACCGAAATGGTAGATAGATATTTGCAAGAGCTTGACTGGCAGATTCAGGAGAATGCCAATATGACTTATTCTTTGCAAGGGCTTAATCAATACTCCATTTCAGCTATTGCTAAAAAGTATTGGTTAAATAAAATCTACCCCAAAGAAATCAGAGAAGCTGCTTCTTCTGAGGATTTTCATATCCACAATTTAGAAACCTTGGCTCCCTATTGCGAAGGATGGGACCTTTATGACATATTGTTGCGAGGATTTGGCGGAGTGCCGGGAAAATTAGAATGCCGGCCGGCCAAACACTTTAGAGTAGCCTTAGGCCAATTAGTAAATTTTTTGTATACTCTGCAAGGAGAAAGTGCTGGAGCTAACGCAGTTTCCAACTTTGATACTTTATTAGCTCCTTTCATCCGCTATGACCGCCTCAGTTATCCGGAGGTTAAACAAGCACTGCAGGAATTTTCATATAACTGTATGGTGCCGACTCGAGTTGGTTTTCAAACTCCCTTTCTAAACGTCACCTTAGACATCAAAGTACCATCATTTTTAGCTAAACAGCCCGTCATCATTGGCGGGAAACCCCAAGCTGAAACTTATAGCCAATTTCAAGAAGAAATGGATATGTTTATTCGGGCTTTTTACGAGTGTCTAATGGAAGGTGATGCCAAGGGTAGACCTTTTACTTTTCCCATCCCTACCGTTTCTATTGGCAAAGATTTTGACTGGAACAACACCGCCCTAAATCCTATGTGGGAAGCTACGGCTAAGTACGGAGTTAATTATTTCCAAAATTTTGTCCAGTCAGATATGAACCCTGAAGATTTTCGTTCAATGTGTTGTCGACTTCGTTTATCAAACAAAGAACTTTACAAGAGAGGCGGCGGGCTCTTTGGTTCAGCTCCCCTCACAGGCAGTATTGGCGTGGTTACCATTAATCTGCCTCGAATTGGCTATCTTTCCAAAACTAAAAAAGATTTCTTTGAGAAATTGGGGGACTTAATGGATTTGGCTAAACAGAGTTTGGAAATTAAAAGAAAGGCCTTGGAAGACTTTATGGAAAAAGGCCTTTATCCTTATTCTAAATATTATTTGGCTTCGGTAAAAAAATTAAGGAATTCTTATTTTGGCAATCACTTCTCTACCATTGGTTTGATGGGGATGAATGAGGCCCTGCTAAATTTTATTGGCGAAAATGTTGCTTCGCGTCAGGGAAGAAGATTTGCCATTGAGATTTTAGATTTTATGCGAGAGAAGTTAGTGAAATATCAGAAAGAAACCGGAAATCTATATAACTTGGAAGCCACGCCGGGTGAGGGGACCAGTTATCGTCAAGCGAAAACAGACAAAGAAAAGTATCCTGATATTATTACGGCTGGCACCAAAGAAAAACCTTATTATACCAACAGCAGTCAATTGCCGGTTAATTATACTGATGACATTTTCGAGGCCTTAAAACTCCAAGATGAATTACAATGTAAATACACGGGCGGCACGGTGGTTCACCTCTTTTTGGGCGAGAAGATTTCCGACCCACTTGCTGCCAAAAACTTAATCAGGAAAGTTTTTGAAAGCTTCCATTTACCCTACGTTACTTTGACTCCGACATTTTCCATTTGTCCCGTCCACGGCTATATTACCGGAGAGCACTTTTATTGTCCTCAATGCACCATTAAGCAACCTTGCGAAGTTTACTCACGAATTGTGGGATATTTGCGGCCGGTATCTCAATGGAATACCGGCAAACAGGAAGAGTTTAAAGAAAGAAAAGAGTTCAAAATTAGAAAGCCCGAATTAGCTAGAACATAGTTATGGAAATTGGCGGGTTGCAAAAAAATACTTTAATTGATTATCCTGGCCGCATAGCGGCCACTGTTTTTCTTTGCGGCTGTAATTTCCGCTGTCCTTTTTGTTATAGCGGGGAATTAGTTTTACCAGAAAAAATTAAAAAACAACCAAAAATTCCAGAGAGCGATTTTTTTGATTTTTTACAAAAAAGAAAAGGATTGTTAGAAGGAGTAGTTATTTGCGGGGGAGAGCCTACTGTTCACAAAGAATTGCCGGATTTTTGCCAAAAGATAAAAGATTTGGGTTTTTTGGTCAAATTGGACACCAACGGTTCCAACCCCGAAATGTTAAAAGATTTAATTGAGAAAAAATTAGTAGATTACGTAGCTGTGGATGTTAAAGCCCCTCAAGAAAAATATGAGTTTTTTTCCGGAAAAAAATTAGTAAAAAAAGTGGAAGAAAGCGTTAATATTTTAAAAGAAGGCCAGGTGGATTATGAATTTAGGACTACTGTAGCCCCCGGTCTCAAAAAAGAAGATATTTTAAATTTATCTGACTGGATTGCCGGGAAAGAGGTAAATTATTTTCTTCAAGAATTCAATAATCAAAAAGAAGTTTTAAACCCGGACATCCTTAATTTACCTGTTTTTAAAAAGGAAGAATTAGAAGAGATTATTAAAAAAATAAGGCCAAAATTTAAGACTTGTCAGCTAAGATAGATGGCTGTTTCTAAAATTTTTTTATATTTTTGTCTTTCCTTTATTGGAGGGATTTTTTTAAACTCAATTGTTTTTATCTCTCAATTAAACCTGCTGGGATTGCTCATTGCTGGGATTTCATTGGTTTCAGTTTTTTGGAAATATCAAAAGTTAGCAGTAATTGGGTTTTCTATTTTATTTTTAGTCTTAGGTATTTACCATTATCAAGCAGCCTTATTAAAAATCGTCGCTAACGAGCTTCAAAAATACAACGATAAAAATTCCCCCGTCGTTTTAATTGGTCTGGTTTCAGCCGAACCAGATACAAGGGAAGATAATCAAAAATTAACCATCAAACCAGAAGGAATTGAAGGAAAGATTTTGGTTACCACCAATCTTTATCCGTCATATCGCTACGGAGACAAACTAAAAATTAAAGGAGAATTAAAAACTCCAAAAGAATTTGAGGATTTTAACTACAAAGATTATTTAGCCAAGGAAGGCATTTATTCGGTAATTTATTGGCCAGAAATTGAATTAATTGGAAGAGAGCAAGGAAATTTTATTTACAGTCAGATTTTGTCTTTTAAAGAAAAACTGAGAGAAGGCATTTATCAAAATATATCTCCGCCTCAAAGCTTAATTTTAGGAGCTATAATTTTGGGAGATAAAAAAAGAATTTCCTCAGAATGGAAAGAAAAATTAAATCTGGCTGGGATTAGACATCTAACTGCTGTTTCGGGAATGCATGTAGCTATTCTCACTAGTATTTTAATGACTTTGCTAATTGGTTTGGGCCTCTGGCGGGGGCAGGCCTTTTATCTGGCTATAATTTTTATCACTTTTTTTATTATTATGACTGGTCTTCAACCCTCAGCCGTTAGAGCGGGTATTATGGGAGGACTTTTTCTTTTAGCCCAGTATTTAGGAAGAAAAGGGGTTTCTTCTCGGCTTTTAGTTTTTACTGGGGCTGTAATGTTGATTCAAAATCCTTTGCTTTTGAGATTAGATGTTGGTTTTCAACTTTCTTTTTTAGCCATGCTGGGCATAATTTATCTTTCTCCTATTTTTCAAAAATATTTAGGTAACATTTTAGCTCTGACCCTTTCAGCTCAAGTCTTTACCTTACCAATTTTAATTTATAATTTTGGCTACTTCTCTTTAGTTGCTCCTTTTACTAATGTCTTAATTGTTCCTTTTTTACCTTTTTTAATGAGTTTAGGATTTATCTTCGCTGTTTCAGGAGTAATTTGGCAATCTTTAGGCTGGGTTCTTTCTTTTCCAGCAAAGCTCCTTTTAATTTATCTAACAAAAATCGTGGATTGGTTTTCTAGTTTTTCCTGGTCAGCTTATCATTTGGATATTTCTTGGATTTGGTTGCTGGTAGCCTATCTAGTTTTGGGACTGGTTACCTGGAGAATAACCGAGAAGCAAAAATTAAAATTTCTAAATTATTAAAATTAAGATACAATTAAATATATGGAGCAAAAAGTTTGGGTTATTTCTGTCAATATGGGTTATGGTCACCAAAGAACCGCTTACCCTTTGAAGGACTTAACTCCCGCAGGCCAGGTTATTAATGCCAATGATTATCAGGGTATTCCCGATAAAGATAGAAAAATTTGGAGGAGGACCCGCCTCTTTTATGAATTTATTTCTAATTTCAAAAGAACTCCTTTAATCGGTTCAACCACCTTCGCTCTTTATAATGAATTTCAAAAAATCCTTAGTTTTTATCCCAAAAGAGACTTATCCCAACCGAATTTTCAGCTAAAACAAATTTATTCTTTAATAAAAAATGGTTGGGGAGAGAACTTGATTCAAAAACTATCAAAAGAACCTTTACCCCTAATTAGCACTTTCTTTATTCCGGCTTTTATGGCCGAGGTTTTTAAATATCCCGGAGAAATTTATTGCGTCGTCTGTGACACTGATATTTCTCGGACCTGGGCTTCTTTAAACCCACCTCAAAGCAAAATTAAATATTTTGCTCCTACTTCCAGAGTAGTAGAAAGGTTAAAACTTTATGGAGTAAAACCGGAAAATATTTTTTTGATTGGTTATCCTCTACCCATAGAAAATATTACTGCGAATCCGCCAGCTGGCGGATTAGAAATTTTAAAAAATGATTTATTACACCGACTTTTAAATCTTGACCCTCAAGGAAGATATCAACATTATTACGGAGCCTTAATTAAAAAATACCTGGGAAAGCTTCCTCAAAGAGCAAACCACCCTTTAACAATAATGTTTGCTGTTGGGGGAGCGGGAGCTCAAAAAGAAATCGGAGTTAAAATCGTCAAAAACTTAGCTAAAAAGATAAAAGAAAAAGAAGTTAAGATTATTTTGGTGGCCGGCATTAGAGAAAAAGTTAAAGAATATTTTGAAAACTATACCAAAGAGCTAAAAGGAGTGGAAATTATTTTTGATGAAGATATTAATAATTATTTTCAAAAATTTAATCAAGCCCTGAGAAAAACTGATATTCTCTGGACGAAACCATCAGAACTTTCTTTTTATGCCGCTTTGGGCCTCCCGATTATTATCGCCCCTTCTATCGGTTCTCAAGAAGATTTTAACAAAAGATGGCTTTTAAAATCGGGTTTCGGCAATTTTCAGGAAAATCCCAATCACACCGACCAGTGGCTTTTTGATTGGTTATCACAAGGATATTTGGCCGAAGCTGCTATGCAGGGCTTTATTGAAGGTGAAAAACTAGGAACTTTCAATATCCAAAAGATAGTAATCAAATGAAAAAAATTCTTCTTGGTTTATTAATCCTTTCCTTGTTACTTATCAGTTGTTTTTTTATTGGTCGTCCTCCCCAGCCAGAAAAAATTGACTGGGGAGTTAATTTTTCTCAAAAACATGCCGAACTTTTAGGATTGGACTGGCGAGAAACCTATTCAGCTCTATTAAAGGACTTGGGGGTAAAACAAATAAAATTACTGACTCAATGGAATTTACTTGAACCTGTCCCAACCCAATATAACTTTGACGATTTGGACTGGCAGATAAAAGAAGCGGAAAACCAAAATGCCAAGATTCTTTTAGTGATTGGCATGAAAACTGGTCGCTGGCCAGAATGTCACATTCCTGATTGGGCTGAAAATTTAAGTAAAGAAGAACAACAAGATAAAATCTTAAAACTAATTGAAAATATTGTTTTACGTTATCAAAGCTCAGAGGCAATTTGGGCTTGGCAGGTAGAAAATGAGCCTTTTTTCCCTTTCGGAGAATGTCCTTGGGTAGATAAAACTTTCTTGAAAAAAGAAATTCAATCAGTAAAATCACTTGATTTAAAATCGCGACCAGTGGTAATATCAGATAGCGGCGAAGGCTCTTTCTGGATTACTGCTGCTCAGTTCGGAGACATAGTCGGAACCACAATGTACAAAAAAGTCTGGTTTAGACAGCTAAACACTTATGTCTATTATCCTTTACCGCCGGTCTTTTATTGGCGAAAAGCTCAGTTAATTGATAAAATTTTTGATAAAAAAGTTATAGTCGGGGAACTCCAAGCTGAACCCTGGGGTCCCAAGCTTCTTTATGAATCGCCAATTGAAGAGCAAGAAAAATCTATGAACTTGGAAAGATTTGAATCTAATATTGAGTTCGCTAAAAAAACCGGTTTAGATAAATTTTATCTTTGGGGGGCTGAATGGTGGTGCTGGTTGAGGGTCAAACAAAACAAGTCCGAGATTTGGCATGAAGCCCAAAAACTATTTTAAATTATGCTTTCAATCATTATCCCCACTTTAAATGAAGAAAAATATCTTCCTCTCTTGCTGGAAGAAATCAAAAAACAGGATTTTAAGGATTTGGAAATAATTGTGGCTGATGCCGGGTCAGAAGATAAAACTTTAGAAATAGCCAAAAACTTCGGTTGTAAAATTGTTCCTGGCGGCCTACCAGCTAAAGGAAGAAATGAAGGGGCCAAAGAAGCCCGAGGCGACACCCTTTTATTTTTAGATGGAGATAATATTTATCTGCCCCCTAATTTTTTGAAAGATCTTTTAGCAGAGTTTGAAAAAAGAAATTTAAAAGTGGCTTCTTTTCCTATTTTTCCCAAAGGCAATTGGTTTGATAAAATAGCTTATGGATTATATAATTCTTGGACTTGGCTGAGCCAAAAATTTTTACCTCACGCTACCAATTCAGTTTTAGTCAAAAAAGAAATTCATGAAAAAGTCGGCGGGTTTGACGAAGAGATGACTATAGCTGAAGATCATTTCTATGCCAGGCAAGCTGCTAAAATTGGCAAATTCGGGTTTATTAAAACAAAGCCGGTTTTGACCTCCTGCCGACGGTTTGAAAAGGATGGTAGATTTATCACCTACTCAAAGTATTTAATAGCTGCTTTGCAGATGCTTCTTTTTGGGAAAATTAAATCAAACTTCTACCGTTACCGCTTTAACCAGTATTCTCAACGCCCTAAAAATGAGGTATAATAAAAAATTATGGAGCTATATCAACTGCCCAAATTTGAATCACCAAAGCTGAAATCGCCTAAATTTACTAAATTCTGGCAGAATAAATTTTTTTGGCAGATTCTTTTAATTATTTTCATTTCTTCTCTTTGTGGTTTTTTGACCGGAGCCGTCTCTGGCAGTTTATTTTATTCTGAGATAAAGGATCACCTCGCTAAATTAGAAACTAAAATCCCCGAATCTCAAATTATTGAGAAGGAAACTGTTAAAGAGTATCAGCCTCAGACTACCCAAGAAGAAAAGATTATCAGCGTGGTCAAGAATGTTTCTCCGGCTGTAGTTAGTATTATTATTACCAAAGATGTCCCTATTATTGAACAATATTATATTGGTGAAGGATGGCCTTTTTTTGAGTTGGAAATCCCTCAATACCGTCAACAAGGGACCGAAAAAAAAGAAGTTGGCGGCGGGACAGGTTTTCTTGTCTCTGAAGAAGGTATGATTTTAACCAACAAACACGTAGTTTTAGATACTGAGGCCGATTATACTGTTTTCACCAGTGACGGGAAAAAATATTCTGCTCAAGTTTTAGCCCGAGACCCTGTTCAGGATTTAGCTATTTTAAAAATTGAGCAAGATAAGATAGTTAATCAGCAAGGCAATTTAGTCCTGAAAGAATTTCCTACTGTCCAGCTCAGCGATTCGGATAATTTACAGATTGGCCAAACCGTAATTGCCATTGGCTATGCTTTAGGTGAATTTAGAAATACGGTTTCTGTCGGAGTAATTTCCGGCTTAGGCAGAACCATCACGGCCTCTGGCGGGGGATTAGTAGAAACTCTTGAAGATGTTATTCAGACCGATGCTGCTATTAATAAAGGAAATTCCGGAGGCCCCCTTTTAAGCTTAAAAGGAGAAGTGGTGGGAATAAATACGGCCACTGTTCTTGAAGCTCAAAGTATTGGTTTTGCTATTCCGGTTAATAAAGTTAAAAAAGACATTGAGCAGGTAAGAGCTTTAGGGAAAATAGTTTATCCTTTTTTGGGAGTGAGATACGTAGTGATTAATGAACAAATTCAGGAAGAGAACGACCTGCCGGTAAATTATGGAGCTTGGATAATGCAAGGAAGTGAGGGAGAACCAGCCATTTTCCCGGACTCACCGGCTGAAGACATTGGACTTAAAGAAGGAGATATTATTTTAGAATTTGACGGAAAAAAAATTACTACCGAAAATAATTTAGCTAAAATTATTATGGAGTATGATCCGGGATATGAAATAGTTTTAAAAGTTTTAAGAGGAGAAGAAGAAAAAATCTTTCAGGTGACTTTAGTTGAAAGAAGCGGGTAAAACGTAACAAACTTTTTTTTCATCATCTATTAATATCCCGCTTTCGGTGGGATTGATTTTTTTTGAATCTTATATTACAAAGAAAGTGTAAGTATATATGAATGGTCCTCATAATTTTACTCATAAAGCTCAAGAAGCAATAGTAGCTGCCCAAGATTTGGCCAGAGAAAAAGGCCAGCAGCAGATTGACGCCTTGCATCTTTTATTGGCGCTTTTATCTCAAGAGGAAAGTGTGGTTTTGAATTTACTTCAGAGGTTAGGGGCCGATATTGAAGGACTAAAAAGAAAAGCTAAAAATGCTTTGGAAAAAATTCCCGTCCTTTCCTCTCCTCAAACTTTCGGTCAATTCTATCTAACCCAAGATATGGCCAAAATTCTTGAACGGGCCCGCCAGGAATCAATAAAAATGGGAGACGAATATATTTCAGTTGAGCACCTCTTTCTAGCCTTGTTGGATGCTGAGACCAAAGCTAAAGAAATCTTAGAAAAAGCCAGTTTTTTGCAGCCGGGTGGTGGTACTGCTTCTTTAGAATTTGGCAAGCTAAATTACGACACTGCTCTTAAGGTCTTAGCTAAAATTAGAGGCGGCCAAAGAATTACTGATCCTGAACCTGAATCAAAATATCAGGTAGTAGAAAAATATGCCAGAAATCTGACTCAATTAGCCCGTCAAGGGAAATTGGATCCGGTAATCGGTAGAGAAAACGAAATTCGTCGGTTAATGCAGGTATTGTCGCGCCGGACCAAAAATAACCCGGTTTTAATCGGTGAAGCTGGCGTGGGGAAGACAGCCATCGTTGAAGGTTTGGCTCAGAAAATTATTTCAGGGGAAATCCCCGAGTCATTGAAAGAAAAAGAAATTATCGGTTTGGACTTAGGAGCTTTAGTGGCTGGCACCAAATACCGAGGCGAATTTGAAGATAGGGTTAAGGCCCTTTTAAAAGAAATTAATCGGGCCGGGGGCAGATATCTTTTATTTATTGACGAACTTCACACTCTGGTGGGAGCTGGCGCAGCCGAGGGAGCAATTGATGCCTCCAATTTATTAAAACCAGCTTTGGCACGGGGAGAACTAAGAGCCATTGGCGCTACTACTTTGAAAGAATATCAAAAATACGTAGAAAGAGATCCAGCTTTAGAGAGAAGATTCCAGCCCATTTTTGTTCCCGAACCCTCAACTGAAGATACCGTTGCTATTTTGAGAGGGATAAAAGAAAAATACGAACTGCATCACGGAGTAAAAATTAAAGATTCAGCTTTAGTGGCGTCAGCTGAATTGGCGGCCAGATACATTACCGACCGATTTTTACCAGATAAAGCCGTAGATTTGATGGACGAAGCTATGAGCTCTTTAAGGTTAGAAATTGAGTCAGAGCCTACTGATTTAGAACAGCTGAAAAAAGAAATTCAAAAATTGGAGATTGAAAAACAAACCCTGAAAAAAACTCAGAAAAAATATAAAGCCATTACCCGTCAGTTGGCTGATTTGAAAGAAAAAGCCAAAACTCTTGAAGCTAAATGGCAGTCAGAGAGAGAAACCATTTTGAAAATTAAAAATCTCAAAAAAGAAATAGAAACAGCTCGTTTTGAGGTAGAGAAAGAACAAACCGCCGGTAACTTAGAAAAGGTGGCTGAAATAAAATACGGGAAAATTCCTCAGTTAATGAAAGATTTAAGGGCGGTCGAAAGAAAACTAACCCGGTTTCAAAAAGACCGACCTATTTTAAAAGAAGAGGTTTCCGAAGAAGACCTGGCCAGAGTGGTTTCCCGCTGGACTGGCATTCCCGTTACTCGGCTTTTGGAAGAAGAGGCCAGAAAATTGGAAAAGATGGAAGAAATGATTTCCCGGAGGGTGATTGGCCAAAAAGAAGCCATTTTAGCTATTTCTGATGCCATTCGCCGATCGCGGGCCGGAATTTCTGAAGAAAATCGGCCTTTGGGTTCTTTTATGTTTTTAGGCCCCACTGGCGTAGGTAAAACCGAAACCGCTCGGGCTTTAGCTGGATTCCTGTTTAATGACGAGAACGCTTTGATTCGTTTGGATATGTCAGAATATATGGAAAAGCATACTGTTTCCAAAATGATAGGTTCGCCTCCCGGTTACGTTGGCTACGAAGAGGGCGGTCAATTAACTGAAAAAATCAGAAGAAGGCCTTACAGTGTTATCCTGCTGGATGAAGTTGAAAAAGCTCATCCCGAAGTTTTTAATATTTTACTTCAGATTTTAGAAGACGGCAGATTAACTGATGCTAAGGGCAGAACGGCTTCTTTCAAAAACTCCATTTTAATTATGACCTCTAACGTCGGTTCTGATATTATTGCCAAAGAGGCCTCTTTAGGTTTTGTGGGCGGAGACGAAAAGATGAGCCAAAGGACCTCCTTGAAAGAAAAAGTGATGGCCTCCCTAAAAGAAAATTTTAGACCGGAGTTTTTAAACCGGATTGACGAAATTATTATCTTTGACTATCTGGGTAGGCCGGAAATTAAAAAGATAGTGGAGTTAGAACTTCAAAAAGTAGCCAATCGGTTAAAAAACAAAAGAATTGAAATTAAGGTTACTGAAAAAACTAAGGACTTTTTAGCCGAAAAGGGTTTTGACCCCAACTTGGGAGCTCGACCTTTAAAGAGGGTAATTCAAAGATTAGTTTTAAATCCGCTTTCTTTGAAAATTGTAGCTGGAGAAATAAAAGAAGGAGAAAAAATAGTAGTTGATTTGCCAGAAGATAAAATTGTTTTCCGCAGCTCCAAAGACCTAATAAAAGAAAAACCTTCCAGAGAAAGGGTTGCTTTAAAATCGTGAAGAAAAACATCTTTAAAATTATCGGCCTTTTCATTGTTGGAAGCATCGGTGGCATTTTTGCTGACCAAATTCTCTGGCCTTACTTTGTAGAGAGGCCGCTTTTTTATCAATATGGACTGGAGCAAAGTCCGGTTTATGTTACCGAGAGAAAAGAAGTAACCATTCAGGAAAACACGGCCATAATTGAAGCAATAGAAAAAGTAGAAAAAACCGTCATCGGGGTAAGGACGGAAATGACCTCGGGAAAATTTATCGAGGGCTCCGGTTTAATTCTAACTTCTGACGGTCTGGCGGTCACTTTAGCTGAACTGGTTCCTCAAGGTTCAGATTTCAATTTCTTTGTTAATGGAGAGCAGCCTGCCTTTCAAATCTTGAAAAGGGACTCAAAAAACAACTTAGCTTTAATAAAAATTGAAAAAACCAATTTGCCTACGGTTAGCTTCGCTAATTTAGATAAATTAAAACTCGGCGAAAGAGTTTTTTTGGTAGCTACCGTCTTTGAGAAAGCCCAACCTTCCCAAATTGTCAACGAAGGGATTGTTAAGAGTTTTAACTCAGATTACGTTAAGACCAATATGTTTGAAAAATATCTCATTGCCGGTAGCCCCTTATTTAATATTCAAGGCGAAGTGCTGGGGTTAAACACCATTGACCTGGAAGGCAAAGTTATCGCCATACCTATTTCCAAAATCAAAGAATTCGCCGGCTTCTAAACTTGACATTTTAAGAAAAATTAGTATAGTTTAATCTAGTTGGAGGGCTAAATCATTAGCTCTTTTTCATTCCGGTTAGTATAACGAAAAAGGAGGTGATACACCTTGGAAAAAGCCAAAGTGTTCCTGATAGAAGCAGACGAAGGAATTATGGAGATGGCCACAAAAGTTTTGAAGTTTAAAGGACATCAAGTAGTTCTGACTGCCAGCAATCACTCTCAATCCCTGCGTGCTTACCAGTTAATCCCATCTAGGAAAGTCAATGTAGCAGTCATTGATAGCTCCCAGGAATACAGTCAGGAGATCGCTGAGCGTTTAAGGTCAATAAACCCGGGTATTAAAATCGTGGCCTTCGGCTGGGGCCCTCCACCCAAATGGAGCGATGCTTGGGTAGACAAATATACCAACCCTGGTGACCTCGGTAAAGTCGTAATTCAACTTTAATCCAACACACTTCTCGTAATTGAGGGGCGCCCACGCGCCCCTCAAACTTTTTTATACGCCCATAACCGGTAGTTATTGACAATTCGTTAATTTTGTTTTATACTAATAATAAGCACTTTTCATTATTATCTGGAAAGATAATCAGGTAGAATTGGAGGCTACCGACTATTGATAGATAACGAAAAAAAGAAAGGAGTTGTCAAAGATGCTAGGATATATATTGTTTGGTTCTCTATTCTCAGTCTTCATCGCCTATGTTCTTCTTAGTGAACGATGGCTAAGACACGAAGACCTATGGTTAAGGCTGATTTATGCCATATTTTGGCCAATAACAGCCTTGGTATGGCTGGTACGCCGGCCAGTTCTAAGACCCATGTGGTTCTTCATCGGCAGGGGCTTTGCATTCCTGGGCCGGGGACTATCATTCTTGCTTCTTCATACTCTGGAGCCGATTCTCATAATAATCGTTGCCTTATGGTTTCAATGGCTAAACCGTTGGCCGGAACCAGAAAGGTTGCGGATTCACTTGGCAACCATAATAGCCGTTACCTGGACGCCTGCGGCACTTGTCAATTGGTTCCGTCACCATGAGGTAGCAATAACCATTTTCCTTGGGATCGGGGTAGTTGCAGCCTTTGTCGTAATTCTTGTTATTTTCCACCGTCTTCGAAAAGCAAAACAGGCAAACTCGAGCTGAAATTTCAGCTGCCTCCAACGAGCTTGCAGAGCCGGGCATTAAGTTAATCCTTTGTCCGGCTCTTAACATTATAAGGCCGAACCTTTACGTCGTACTACGCATCTTGTAAGATTACTCTCTATAAACAGTCAAAATAAAACGAAAAATAAGATATATTTTGAAACATAATCTATTTGATTTTAACCATTTAATAGTTTATTATCTTTGTAATGGATACGAAATTGCCTGAAAAACCAAAATTGGGATTATATATAGATGACTCTAACCTCTATTACGGGGCAAAAAATGCTGGCTGGAAAGTTGATTATAAAAAGTTATATAAATGGGTCGCTCAAACTAACGTAATAGTTTATACTAAATATTTTATGGGGATACCCGAATGGGAACCAGCTAAATCAATCAACAAGGTCTTGGCAAATTATTATAAAAGCATTGGATATGAAATAATTGAAAAACCATTGAAACGAATCGGAGGGAGAAATAAATGCAACTTTGATGTAGAAATACATGATGAAATAATGAAAGATCTAAAAGATTTAGATATTGTTTATTTAGCTAGTGGAGATAGCGATTTCATGAGAACGAAGAAAAATATTTTACAAGCAGGTAAATGGATAAAGTTTTTAGCATTTAAAGATTATTGTGCTTGGGAAATAAGAAAATCTTGGCATATATTTTTTGACGATATAAAAGAAGAAGTTATAAAAACCTCTATTGCGTCAAGGGGATCTTGACAAGCATATTTGAAAATTATACTATTGTAGTAGGTTAACTCACCAGGCCTTGTGCCTGGCTTTTTCGTTTATATAGTCTTGCAACATAGATCGTCACACAAGATGCGTTATACGAAAAACATAGATTTACTGAATAGTTAAATAAAAATTGCCTACCAATAGGCCTTTTATAATGAACGTGTTAATTTGACGATCGTCAAATTAACACGTATAAAGAAAAGAAGAGTTATGTCTCAATATAAATATTATTTCCGAAAACCGAAATCAGAAATTGCAAAAGATGTCCTCCGTGGATTAATAATTACTGGCGTAGTAGGTATCGCTGCCACCTCGCCTTATTTCGGTCTTAATTTGTTGAAAGCCTTAAAACAAAGACAAAAATATAAAAGGAAAAAAGTTTACGATGCTTTTTATGAATTAAAAAAACAGGGTTGCATTGAAATTAAAAAGAAAAATCACCAGGTTTATATTTCTCTTACAGAAAAAGGAAAAAAGAAAGCAGGATGGTTACAAATCGATGCTTTAGAAATTAAGAAACCCAAAAAATGGGATCAAAAATGGAGATTTGTTATATTTGACATCTCTCAATTAAAAAGATTTTATCGAGACACTTTCCGGGGGAAATTAAAAGAATTAGGGTTTTACCCATTACAAAAAAGCGTCTGGATTCACCCTTTTGATTGTCGCGATGAAATAGAGCTTTTAAGAAGCTTTTTCGGACTAACTGAAAAAGAAATGAGATTAATTTTAGCCGAAGACATCGGTGAAGAGAGATGGCTTAAGAAGTTTTTTAAATTATCCTAGATTTTTGTTCAAACTAATATATACGTGTTAATTTGACGATCGTCAAATTAACACGTAATGGAAGTTTTCCACAGATTTTGGCTTGTGGAGATTTTTTGGAGCGGGTATGATTATAAAATATGTTTAAAGTTGGAAATTTTGGAAAAACTGGAAAAAAGAAAATTATTGTTTTAACGGTAATTGTTTTACTTCTCTTAATCGGAGGAGTTTTTTGTTGGCAAAAAAGTCAAAGAGAGATTAAAGGAAGTCCGGAAGATTACGCAGTTATAGAAACAGCGGAAGGAAAATTTGTGATAAATGAAAAAGCAGGATTAACCGTTAAAGTGCCCGAAGGATGGATAGAGGAAAAGATTGAGTTTAAGGAAGGATCAGTGGTGTTTTACTCACCGGACATCGAAAGCGTAAGAGAAGATAAAAAATTAACCCCGTCCTTTAAAAAGGGTTGCACAATAGGAATAGCGGTAGGTTATCAAAAAACAAGCTTTGAAGAAATAAGAAAAAAAATAGAAAGCGCACACGAATCATTAATTATAAAATCCGATGAGTTTGAAATAATAAATATAGATGGGATAGCCGCTCTTAAAAATTCGTTTGAGAGCGTAGATTTAGGTTATTCTACCGACGTATTTATGATGCTAAAAGAGAATATTGTGGGTAGAGTTGCGCTTGTTGCTGCGCTACAAGATATTGAAAGATGTACTCAAGAATTTAATCAATTTTTAAAATCAGTTTCAATTCAATAGCTCTTTTTATTAAAGCGGACCTCGGCTAGAGAGAGGTGTGGCTCTTTGATAATAAAATAAAAATTTAATAGCGTGCAATTTATTTTTATGA
This sequence comes from uncultured Candidatus Saccharibacteria bacterium, assembly GCA_964459265.1. Classification (GTDB taxonomy): domain Bacteria; phylum Patescibacteriota; class Minisyncoccia; order Minisyncoccales; family Paceibacteraceae; genus Paceibacter. The sequence goes on along the minus strand of CAYWKA010000001.1, from coordinate 3,559 downwards.
GGAATTGCTTAATAGGTAAGCGATTTTTATGTATTTTTCTGCTATTTTCTATAGTGGGGTTTTTAATTTTTCCTCAAAATATTTTAGCTGACGTTGAACTTTCCAGATATGAAACTTATCTTCTATTAAATTCAGTTCAAACAGGATTAATGGAACGATGGATTAATTTAACTGCTTCGCCTGATTTTTCTGAACCGGAAAAGCAGGCTGCTATATTTTTAATTCGAAATGCAATTCAAGAAAAAGAACTTCAATATATCCTGAAAGAACTTCCAAAAGAATTTCTTAAAAAGACGGTTGAAATAGCTGCTTTTTTATTGGGTTCGCCAGATGCCGGAACAATTTTAGAAAAAATTGAAAAAGAAAGCGTCAAAGAAGCAATTAGGATTGCTGAAGAATGGTTGCAGCAAAAAGAAATTAAGGTCGCCAGCGGTACTTTAAATTATAGTTTTACTTCTTATAAAGGGAATAAACAAGACCCGATTTTTTATTATAATCTTGCTTACCATCCTTTAACTAAAAATTCCGGAGAATTATCAATTGCATTTTATTCACCAGAGGAAATTGAGCCACCTCCACCGACCGGATACTCTATAGGTTTAAATGCATTTCCATGGGAATATGGTTATGAATATGTTACTGGTAAAGAAAAAATAGAACCATTTATTATTAAAATTAAAGGGCAGGTTTCTGAATGGGAAGGTATCGGTTATAAATGGGATAAAACTTTAAGTATTGAAGTTACTTTTCCGGAAAAAATGCCGAATCTACCGGAGGTAAAACCACTTACTTTTTGGGAGAAAATACAAAACTTTTTTACTGAAAAATTTGGCTTTATTCAAGAACTCGCTACTTTATTCGGGGGAGGTCAGGTTGCGCCTCCAGAGTTTTCGGAGATCGGAACTCCAGAAGAAAACGAAGAAGAGATTTTAGAAATAGAAGAGACCGTTGAAGAATTGAGCGAGGCCGTTGAAGAAGTGAGCGAATCCGAGCTTCAGCCAATTGAGTTAAAGCTGGAAATAGAGCCGGATTCAGAGCCGAAATTAACTTTAGAAGAAATACAGGAAATATTGGATGATATTTCAGAGCAGGTAGATGTGATTACTCAAAAAACAAAAGAATTAGTTGGAGAAACAGCCGTTGAGCCAGAAGAAGTGCCTGAAATAATTGAAGGTGAGCGAGAAGAAGAGGAGGAACCTGTCGGTGAACAAGAAGAGGAGGAAGAAGAGGAAGAAGAAGAGGAGGAAGAACCCCCGTCTTTTTCTGGTGGTTATGTTCCTGACCAAAACCTGCCGCCACTTTTAATCTCTGAAGTTTGCGCGGGTTGGGATAGCTCCGCCAATGAATTTATTGAATTATATAACCCTAATGATGAGCAAGTTTCGCTCAATAAATATAATTTTAAGCTAAAATTAATTAATTCTAGTAATCAGATTACTACTAAGGAAATTGCCGAGTTTCCTAAAACTATTCCAGCTAAAGGCTATTTTCTCTTAGTTGGCGGTGAAATCTCAGGAATTACTCCTAATGCCACTTTTTCTGCGCAATTGACCGGCAGTAGTGGAGTAATTATTACCGACGGTAGGGAAAATGTGAAAGATAAAGTAAGTTGGGGCGACTCAGAAAAAGAACCACCTTCAGAGGCAGTAGAAGGAACAGGAATAGTTTTAGAAAGCGGTTTAACTACGGGCAAAAGTTTAGAAAGAATTAAAAATGGAGAGGAGTTAGTGGATACAAACGATAATTCCCAAGATTTTATTTTGAATACTAATCCTTCACCAACTAATTCTTCAGGACAAACTGTATATTTGCCTTCGGAAGAACCTGAGCCAGAAGGTGGTGGCGAGCAAGAAGAAGAGGAGGAAGAAGAGGAGGAAGAAGAGCCAGAACTTGAACCTGAATATGAAGAAATTCCTCCTTTAGCTGTAGTAATAAATGAGGTAGCTTGGATGGGAACCAAAGCTAGTTCAAACGATGAGTGGATTGAACTTTATAATAACACCGATACAGACATTAATCTTGAAAATTGTACCTTAAAAGCAACTGATGGGACCCCAGAGATTAATTTATCAGGAACCATCTTGGCTGGTGGCTATTATTTATTAGAAAGAACCAGCGATGATACTATCTCAACCATTGAAGCTGACCAAATTTATACTGGAGCGTTAAATGACACTGGAGAAAAATTAGAACTGGAAGATGGCCATGGAAATATTATTGATTCAGTCGATTGCTCCGGAGGTTGGTTTGCTGGAGATGGTGAAGGTAAGGTTTCAATGGAAAGGGTTAATAGTAATTGGGCTAATAATAATTTAATTACACGAAACGGAGTAGATGCCGATTCAAATAATATTTACGGCACTCCCAAAGCAAAAAACTCTGTTTCAATTTCTCCCACTTCAATTTACGGTCCCAACTTAAATTCCCAGGCCTTTCAAGATTTTTCTGAGATAACGTTTCCTCTCTACAGCAGTCCTTATTTGATTGACGGCACTATTTCAGTCCCCGAGGGGAAAACCTTAATCATCGAACCTGAGGTAGTTTTAAAATTTATTGATTCCACTTCCAGATTAGAAATAAACGGAACCTTAAAAGCAATTGGAGAAGAAGGAAATCAAATTATTTTTACCAAAACAACTGAAACAAATTACTGGCAGGGGATTTATTTTAGTGAAACCAGCACTGATTCTGAATTAAACTGGATTCAAGTTGAATACGGCAAAACCTATGAAAAATCTGCCAGTATTTTTGTTGAAAATTCCTCAATTTCTATAAAAAATTCTACTTTTCTAAATTATCCTCAGCGGGGATTACGATTGAAAAACTCCCCCGGTTCTTTAATTGAAAAAGTAAATTTTTTTGGTCCGGGACAAGACAGCACTAACTTTATTGGCATTGAGATTGAAGGCGGTGAGCCAACCGTTAAAGATTCTTCTTTTCAAAATCATTATTACGGAATTTACATGCCCTATGGAACTGAAGGAATGCCTTTGATTGAAGCTAATAACTTTGAAGAAAACAAATATCCCGTTTGGAGTATCCCCCAAGTTGTTTTTAAAGAAAATCAAGGTCAAAATAATAATACTGAGGGCATTATCCTCAGCGGTCAGATAATTAATGAGAGCCTTATTTTATTTGAAAATCAACTTCCATATATTTTCCGGAATATTGTTGAAGTTTCAGAAAATAAAGTTTTGACTATTGAGCCGGGAGTGATGATTAAATTTGATGGGAATGCTAAGCTAAAAGTTAAAGGTCAACTTTTAGCTCAAGGAACTTTAGAAGAACCAGTTCTTTTCACTGCCTTAACTCCTTCTTCCGGTTATCGTGATGGAATTCACTTCTTTCCCACCAGTCAAAACTCTCTTATGGAGAATGTGGTAGTCGAAAATTTAGGTTATTACGTCCAGATGAAAGGTTCGGAGCCAGCCATTTATGTTGAAAACACTCAAGTTACCTTTACTAATTTGACCTTAAAAAATAGCGCTAAAACTGGCATGTTGTTGGAGAATTCAAATTCCATTATTAATAATTCTCAATTTACCAATAACAAAATAGG